>JAYEGO010000086.1:0-5196 GCA_034659155.1 Bacteroidota bacterium
ATATTTACAAAACCATAGGACTTCGTCCTATGCTAATACAGGTAGCTCTTTCAGAGCTATATAATTCCAGAATTATTGAGTAGTATATGAATGCAAAATACAATAAAACCTAAATAAATATAGCTTAGCTCATTACTTTTTAAAATAATTTAGTTTTTGGCTCTGTATTGCCCGTAAATAGGGTATATTGTTTTTGATCTGGGTAACCCAAATGGCGAAAACATAAAGATAGTGGTAACTACCCTGAAAGCCCATCTTTTAAAACCTGCTTTTTCCTCTGGAGCTTACTCTATATCAAATACAATGGCAGTATAAAAAACTTCATTGTATGCATAAAAAAAACCAAGGGCACCATTGCTGAAGTTTCCTTCCAGGCTTGCCGGGGCCGGCTTAAAGGGACCGGTGGTATAAACCGTTTCCTTTAGGACGGCAATACAGTAGTTATAGTAATTCCTGGAAATGCTCGCCATCTGCAGACTTACGCGAGTTCCGGGTTTTGCCTCAACTGTTTGTACCTTGAGTCCATCCAGGTAAGATCCGTTAATAAGTATATCACTTAAATAATGCAATTTTGTAATATTGTCGGATTGGTAGACATAGTCTTTGTAGACCCCCCAGAAATAGTAATCTCCCGGTAAGGTATTTTCCTGACCATACATTTTTACAAAAACCCAGTCATAATCAGAGTCATTTATTTCAAAACTTATGGAATCAATGACCGGAGTGCGTGGCATAATTGTGGAGGCTGTATATAGCTGGTCTCCCAATTCAACATTCAATACATACTCATGCCCCGGAGAAGCTCGAAGATAACCCAAGAAATATATGCCTGGTGATGTTTCCGTAAAATAATACGTGGATGAGCTATCTTCTACACTTACCATAGCGCCTTCAACCATTTGTGGTGGTGTGTTATCAAAGTATGCCTGGGTGCGTGATATTTTCACAATATGACTTGTCATGGCACTCGAAATTGCTCCTTCAATAACTATAGAAGAAGTATACTGATCCAATGGAATTTCAACTTTTTCTGTACAGGATAACAAAAATACCTGAAATGAAATTATTAAGAATAGTATATATTTTGATGGGTTCATTTATTCAGAATTTGAAATTGTAGCTAACAGAAGGAATAATGGGAAAAAGATATAGCTTATAAGCCTCGGTTACAAGAGGTTGATCATCATCTGCCTGAAAATATATAAACCATGGGTTTTTACGATTGTAAACATTATAAATGGAAAAGTTCAATTCTCCATGAATCTTTCTATCTGTACGCTGTTTGCTTTTTAGTGTGGCACTCAAGTCTAGCCTATGGTATGCATACAGGCGATAAGCATTTCTTTCAGAGTACTGAGGTAAAACCACATTGCCAAAAATATATCTGCCAAGAGGTAAGGTAAGGGGAGGGCTACTCTGGTAGACCCATGTGGCGGAAAATCGCCACCGGCTACCGGCTTCATATGAGCATAGTAATGAAAGATCATGCCGTCTGTCGTATCCGGCCGGGAAAGCTCTTCCACTATTAATGTCAGAAAATAATTTATTAGTTTTTGCCAGTGTATAGCTGGCCATCCCCTGCCATTTTCCTGTTGTTTTTTGAAACAGGAATTCAATTCCATACGACTCCATTTCACCAAATCGAAGTTCTCCGGTTAATTCAGGATTCAAGATCAGATCAGCATGGTTCTTGTAATCAATCTGGTTTTTCATTTTCTTGTAATACAGTTCACAGGAAAATTCCATCTTATCATGCAAAATACTCCGGAAAAAACCCAGAGCATACTGATCAGCCTTTTGTGGTTTTATGTTTGGATCGGAAGGGATCCATACATCCAGTGGTGTTCCTGTTGAAGTATTTGAGATAAGATGAAGATATTGAATTGTATGGGAATAGCTGGCTTTCAGAGCTGATTTTGAGGATAAAATAATTTTTAAACCCAGTCTGGGCTCAAAACCCCAATAGGAATTGAATAGTTCCCCTTTGGGATAGTAGCTGGAATCTACTTTCTCAAAGTTTTCATTGAAATTATATATAGTTGCCTCGCCAACATTCTGAAACAGACTGCCCCTGAGGCCATAGGATAGAGCGAGTAGTGATCCGATTTTTTGTTCATTCGACATGTATATGGAATGTTCGAAGGTATGGGCTGATGGAATTGAGAAGTCATTAAAAACCGACGCTTCACTGCCTGCAATAATATAGCCGGGTTCAAAGCTATTGTAGGATGATGAAAGGCCAAATTTGACTGTGTTTTTCGGATTGAGATACCAGCTAAAGTCATATTTTAGTCTTATGTCTGACAATGAAGAATTCCATTCCACACCCGTCAGATCGGCAGTTTGACCTAATCTGTAATCATATCTACTGTAAACAATTGACAGGTTAGAAAACATCCTGGGAGAAAAAAGATGATTCCAGCGAAGGGTTCCGGTAATGTTTCCCCAGTTTACATAATACTCATTCCTGTATTTGAATAGATCTCTTCCAAAATAGCTTGAAATAAAAATCTTGTTTTTTTTATTGATTTGATAGTTTGCTTTCAGGTAGGAATCATAAAAATAGATATTGTTGTTTTTTACATCTTCATCCTTTGACAAAGGCAGGTAAATATCAATATATGATCTGCGACCAGATATAAGAACAGATCCTTTTTTATTAAATATGGGGATCTCCAGTGTTATCCTGCTTGCTACCGTACCAATTCCCCCTGATCCGGAGAAATGGGAGTTATTCCCATCCTTCATGTTTACCTCCAGAAGAGAAGATAATCTACCGCCAAATTTAGCAGGGAAGTCTCCTTTATAAATTTTTGCAGATTTAATAACATCCGGATTAAAGATTGAAAAAAAACCTAGCAGATGGGAGGGATTATAAACAATAGCCTCATCCAAAATAATCAGATTTTGATCATAGTTTCCTCCCCGTACTACAAAATTTGAAAGTCCTTCACCGGCTGGTTGAATACCCGGAAGGAGTTCAATAGCTTTTATCAGGTCAGCTTCACCGGCAAGTGATGGTATTTTACTAATAGTTTCAGGAGAAATTTGCATAGAACTCATTCTTAGCATCCTTAACTGAGAGGGTCGATCACTTTCTATCCTCACGGTGCCTAATTCTTCAGCCTGAGCCACAAGCTCAATATTAAGCACCAGATTGTCGTGTATCTCCACAATTATGGTTTGAGATTTATACCCAATAAATGACCATGTTATATGATAAGAAGCATGATTTAAACTCAGGGAATAGAATCCGTAATTATTCGTAGAAGTTCCGGTTTCCAGTTCTTCAACATAGATATTTGCGCCAATGAGCACTTCACCATTTTTATCTTTTATATAACCGCTAAGGGTAGATTTCATTGGTTTTGTGTCTTCCTGTCCAAACAAAAGAACAGGTAAGAGTATAAGCGATATGAGAATTGGCCATTTCATTGCAATGCATAAAGCTATGAAAATGCTTTTTACCTGAAAAGCTTTCGAAACATTCGTGTATTCGTCTTTCATCAGTGCATCCGTGGCTTCTTATCTTACTTTGTGGTCCTTTGCGACTTTAGACTTTTAGACCTTATTCTTTTTATTCGCAATAAGCGAAGCCACAATGGTATATAAGATTGTTATAATGCCAAAAAATGAAAATATTCTGCTTAAAAAATCTCCATGTTTTACATAAAATGTTATTTCTTCATTGGTACTCAGTTCCCCTTTGATTACAGCAGGCACCCAGTAGTCGGTAGCCTGCAATATCTCTCCTTTCTGATTAATAAAGCATGAGATGCCGGTATTAGCAGAGCGAGCAATACTCCTGCGGGTTTCAATGGCCCTGAGGGAAGCAAAGCTAAGAAGCTGTTTATAACCGGGGGTGTCTCCCCACCAGCCGTCATTAGTAACTATAGCCAGGATATTTGCGCCTTTCTTAACAAAGCCGGTTACAAACTCCCCATAGACCGATTCATAGCAAATGGGGGTTCCTATTTTTGTATTAGAATTTATATCGTTAAGGGTGGACCTTTCAGGCTGGGGTGTATAGCCCCTGGTTGTTCCCCCAAGCTTAATTATGAACTTCTCCATATGGTCAAGCACCCATGGAAAAGGTACTTTTTCAACTCCTACCACCAGCTTAGATTTATGATATATCTGGTAGTTATCACTGCTGTCTACCTGTATGCTTGCATTATGTACACTGTAATATCCGTCTGTTCCCTGGAACTTCCTGGCCATTGGAGCAGGTGTTTCATCTTTCCCATATTCGTACATCGAAGTGAGCCCGATTACGATTTTTAACCGGGGGTGGGAACTTATAAATTGCTTCAGGCTTAGGATGCTTTTGTTCCAGCCCAGGCTGTTTTCCCAGATATTGTCATTGAGGGCAGTTTCGGGTCCTACAATATAATCTGTTTCAGCATCTGTCATCGAATCTGCCAGTTGCAATAATATTTGCATTTGTTCATCCATTGGCATTTCAACGAACTTTTCTTCATAGGGATCAATATTTGGCTGTAAAATAACAAATTCCTTTGTGTCTGTCCCTTCCTGGTATGTTTGAAACCTGATAATTGAATATGTCAGGGGAATAATAATTACCAGGATAACCAAAACAAGTTCTTTTATCCTGTTCCTTATACTTCCCTTCTGAATATATTCCCATATCACTATAAATAACAGAATGTTTATTATTAACACCCACGGTGTGGCACCGGTGCTTCCGGTAAACTCATACCACTGTATAAGTTTTATGTCTCCGGCAAAACCGTTACCCAGGCTTAACCAGGGGAATGACAGGTTCTCACTTTTCAGGTAAATGAATTCAAAGGTCGTCCAGTAAGCAATAAGGCTGAAGTAACCTGCTCCATGTCCCAGTTTCCTGTGGCTAATATGAAAAAACCAGAATGCCATGGCCATTAAGAAGGACCCGATAACAACAGCGGCAACAGCTCCAAAGAAAGTTGAATTCTTTATCCAGTATATGTCACTAATATTCCAAATAATAAATACAACAGTTGAATAAAGCAGCACAGGTACCGACTTGTTGTGATCCCTGTTTTCATAATATAGCCTTTCAATTATCAGCAGTGGAATAAAGGCAATAAAAAGTATTATCCCGGAAAAATGGCTGAACCAGGGCAGACTAAACAAAATTGAGCTCAATGCAAGTAGTAGGAAGATATATTTTTTATTTAATTTCATCATAATGAA
>JAYEGO010000087.1:0-5194 GCA_034659155.1 Bacteroidota bacterium
GGGCTAATGGAGACAGGCTTGACTTGAAGAGTATTGATGGAGCAGATATCCTGGTTGGGGATATATTTGTTATTAAAACTCCTGGAGGAGGAGGGTATGGGGGGATTAATGATTAATGATTAATGATTAATGACTAATGATTAATGACTAATGATTAATGATTGTTTTGCCATGTGCCCACAGTGAAATATACTCCCTGACGATATCACCTACGCTAAGGCTACGGTGATCACAGAAATGTCAGGATCTTCGACCTTCGTCACATTTAACCCTGATGAAATATAAAGAATTTCATGGGGTAAACGTGGCAAGCCTGTGCCTCTATTGACTATTGCATGACTATCGTTTGACCATTGCATGACTATCGTTTGACCATTGAATGACAGATTGCAATAATAGCTTGTAAACTATTTCAGGCATGTTGAATAAATCTTTTTTCATAGATTGTTCACAGTTATTAGCAAATGAAATGCTATTTTCGTAAACTGATAAATACTACAAATCTTTTCCAAATTCATTGACCCTAAAATGAATAATTTCAAACCTGTACTCATCATTAAGTTATTGCTGGTTTTATTGATTTCTTCATGCAACACTTCCAGGCATCATGAAGTAGTATTAAAAATTCTTGAGACTTCTGATGTACATGGTGCTATTTTTCCTCATGACTTTATTCGTTCTAAACCAATGAATCACTCCCTGGCACAAGCTCAAACTTACATCAGCAAGCTTAAAATTGAACCGGGACATGAAGTTATACTATTGGATAATGGAGATATTCTACAGGGACAGCCAACTGTATATTATTCAAATTATGAAGAAACAGATCTCCCACATATTTGCAGTGAGGTAATGAATTATATGGAGTATGATGCAGCAACTATAGGAAATCATGATATAGAAGCTGGTCACCAGGTCTATGACAAAGTGAGAGAGGAGTTTGAATTCCCCTGGCTTGCTGCTAATGCTGTGGATACAAAAACAGGCAAGCCTTATTTTAAACCCTATACAATTATTAAAAGAAAAGGGGTGAGGATTGCTATTTTGGGAATGATTACACCTGGAATTCCAAAATGGCTCCCGGAGAATCTATGGGAAGGAATTGTCTTTAATGATATGGTAGAAACTGCCAGAGAATGGGTTCCAAAGATTATGGAGACTGAAAAGCCGGATTTAATGATTGGGCTTTTTCATGCCGGACATAATGCTGGCTATGGCGGGGGATCAGATACAAGCTATTTGAATGATAATGCGTCCCTTATGGTGGCCAGGGAAGTTCCGGGATTTGATATTGTATTTATCGGACATGATCATGATGAGTATAATGGTTTTGTTAAGAATAATCTTGGTAATAATGTTCTGGTACTTGATCCCGGAAGTAGTGCCCGGCTTATTGCCCAGGCAACAGTAAAGATGACCTGGAACAATAAATCAGGTAATTATACTAAAGAAATAGAGGGCGAACTTGTTGAAGTAAAGATGAGCAGGAACAAATCATCTGGTACCTACACTAAAGAAGTTATGGGTCAACTTATAGAAACCAAAAATTTTCAGGCTGATCCTAATTTCCTGAAAGAATTTAACGATCAATATAATATTATAGAATCCTATGTTTCCAGGGAGGTAGGTGTTTTTGAAAAGGCTTTGCATTCGTCTGATGCACTATTCAGGGACAATGATTTTATGGAATTAATCCATCAGGTTCAGCTTGATGTTTCAGGTGCAAGTATTTCATTTGCAGCTCCTTTGTCTATGAATGCTATTGTTGACTCCGGAAATGTTTATGTGAGGGATATGTTTCAGCTTTATCGTTTTGAGAATTTTCTTTATACCATTGACCTTTCAGGTAAAGAGATTCATGATTACCTGGAGTATTCATATAGCTTATGGTTCAATACTATGCATTCTGCATCCGATCATCTTATTCGTTTTGTTACGGAAGATGATGGTTTGCCAAAAAGATTTGAGAAAAATCCTACATACAGATTAGCGAATTCATATTACAGCTTTGATTCTGCTGAAGGAATAAATTACATAGTGGATGTTTCCAGGCCCTTTGGAGAAAGGATTGAAATACTTTCTCTGGCGGATGGTAGCACATTTGACACAGAGGCCAGGTATAATGTTGCTTTAAACTCGTATCGTGGAAATGGTGGAGGAGGCCATTTGACAGAAGGTGCGGGAATACCAGTATCTGAACTACCTCAACGGATACTTTCTTCCACTTCTAAAGATTTAAGATATTATATGATGAGGTGGATTGAGAAAAGGGCTATTGTATCCCTTTCTGCAAATAATAACTGGAAAACTGTTCCTGAAGATTGGTGGATTGAGGCTGCAAAACGAGATAGGGAGATGTTATTTGGCAGGTAAGTCTTTGAAAAACAAAGATATAAGCAATTGAAACTAATTATTATAATTCAGATGAAATTTTTTTTGAAATTTACTGTTCTTGGCCTTCTGTTGATGAGCATAGCTCCGTTTTGCACAAGCCAGGATGAAGATCAAATTAAACAGGAGCATCCGCAAAATATTATTCTTATGATTGGGGATGGGATGGGTGTTGCACATATGTACGCAGGAATGACACGGAATCATGGAAGTCTGAATCTTGAAAAAATAACACACCTGGGTCTTCAAAAAACATATTCCGCAGATAGTTATATCACTGATTCTGCAGCAAGCGGAACCGCTATGGCGACTGGTAAGAAAACAGGAAATGGTATTATAGGCCTGGATACAAATGGAGTAGTGCTAAAAACCATTCTGGAAATTGCTGAAGATAATGGTCTTGCAACAGGGTTGATATCTACCAGTGCCATTACCCATGCAACTCCGGCTTCATTTATTGCGCATGTTCAAAGTAGAAACATGTATGAGGAGATTGCAAGTGATTTCTTAAAAACAGATATTGATGTTTTTATTGGTGGTGGAAAAGATCATTTTGTGAAAAGGAAAGATAGTCTGGATCTTGTTGATGAGCTTAAATCGAATGGATACCAGGTTTTGTATGAAATGGAACAGATTAGCCAGGTGAGCAGTGGAAAATTGGCAGGGCTCACTGCTGAAGTTCATAATCCCTCATGCCTTGAAGGCCGGGGAGACATGCTGCCTCTTGCCACCAAAACAGCCTTAAGTATACTGGAAAAGGACAGCGATGGATTTTTCCTGATGATAGAATCTTCACAGATCGATTGGGGAGGGCACGATAATGATACCGAATATATTATCTCTGAAATGCTGGATTTCGATAAAGCTATAGCTGAAGTGCTGAATTTTGCAGAAAATAATGGAAATACCCTGGTTGTAATTACTGCAGATCATGAAACTGGTGGCATGTCGGTGGTTGGTGGGGATTTTAAGACGGGAGAGGTAAAGGCACAGTACGGAACCAAAGGACATTCAAGTGTACCTGTTTTGGTCTACGCCTTTGGACCAGGGGCAGAAGAATTCTCCGGGATTTATGAAAACACCGAAATATTTGAGAAGTTTCTTAAATTATATGGGTTCAAAAATGAAGATTAAGTTTTGGCCTGTGAAGAAGTTAAAATTATTCTTTTTGAAATTGATTGCTGTTTTTGTTTTGTTGAGCCTGTTGCTGTATGCTTGTCACAGTCCGCTTTCAAATCAGCTTGAAGCTTCACCAGACTCAAGCCTGGTGGAACTAAATCCTGAAATTCTGATAAAAAAGCTTCCTAAAATAGTTAATGAAACATCGGGTTTGATGGTTTATGATGGACTGATATGGACCATTAACGATAGTGGTGGGAGAAATGTAGTTTATGGAATGAACCCGGTAAGTGGAGAAGTTGAACGGGAAGTTCAGATAAAAAATGCGAAAAACAGGGACTGGGAAGCAATGGCCATCGATGGGGAGTATGTATATATTGCAGATGTCGGAAATAACCATGGCACACGTGTGGATCTGGGTGTCTATAAGGTCCCTGTTTCATCTTTCAATGCCGTTTTTTCAGAAGTGGATGCCGAAAAAATCTACTTTGCCTGGCCTGAACAGAAATACTTCATTAAAAGCACTCATAATAATCCCTGGGATTGCGAGGCAATGCTTGTATTTGAAGATAGCCTGGTATTGTTTACTAAAGACTGGATAAAGGGAATAACCAGGATGTATGTTATTTCTAAAGAGCCTGGAAAGCAAATGGCCAGGTACCATTCCAGCTTTGATGCGGGAATGCTTGTTACAGGTGCGGATCTGAGTCCAGATCATAAAACTCTTGTTATGTCTGCCTATTTTGCTTACGATCCCTATCTTCTTGTTTTCTATGATTTTAAAGGGAAGGATTTTTTCAAGGGATCATATAGGAAAATTGAATATCCAGTCTACCATGATGCGCAAACAGAAGGAGTTTGTTTTATGGGAAAGGATTCTATTCTGGTATCTGCTGAACGATCAAATACACTGAATCAGCGAATATATTTATTTTCTCTTCAGGAAATTCTGGAATACAAATAATAATTTCCAACCACATACCAAAATGAAAGAATTCGTCTGACCACTTATGGTTATAGCTAATAGATAGGTTTATCTTTTTACTCGATGAACTAACAATTAGTGGTCTGACGAGTATCTTCCCCTGGAAAACATCTACTACTTTCTATATTCCAGCGGTGGTTCTCTGTCTCCCAGCAGGGGCTTATAGACATAATCAGTTCCACGGCGCTCCAGAAATTCTTTTTGAGCCAGTTCTATATAATCGGTATTCATATACAGGTCAATGGCACTGTAGGAGATGGCTTTCGCTGCATTCATCATGGCTTTCATGGCAATGCTGGTTCCTCCACATGAAACTGCTTGCCATGAGTGTGCAGGAGTACCCGGAACCCAGACCGCTGTTGCCAGTCCTGCCGTGGGAACGTTCCAACTCACATCTCCCACATCTGAAGATGCAGGAATATTTATCATAACAAAGGGAGTGATTGTTTCGGCAGCTTTCATAGATGTTTTTGGATTTAATAGGCTAGCCCTGATTTTTTCTGCATATTCATTTTCTTTTTCATTGTATATAACCCCACCTACTTCTCTTAAATTAGCATCCAGGATCTTCGATAAGACAACATTTGGAAGAACACTATGAACTCCACCCATAATTTCATATTCCATTTCGGTTCCCGTTCCCATGGCTGCACCCTCTGCTGCTTTTACAACTCGCTGGAAGATATTCATTAATTCACT
>JAYEGO010000088.1:0-5191 GCA_034659155.1 Bacteroidota bacterium
AATTTCCCTTTCTGTAAGTGTATTATTTAAATAACTTATTTCCGGAACTTCAGGATCGGGTTGCAGGCGATGAGATTCCAGGTCTTCTGTCATTATTCTGATATTTTTCCATCTGATCTTTTGCCCTTCCTGATCCTTATGGCTGATGTTATGTACTTGCAGTCCGATAAAACCCGAAGCCGTTAGATCATCAACCAGGCAGGCACACTGAATATCATTAACCCATGTTCTGATCAAGTTCCCAATTGCTTCAACCCGGAAATGATTCCATTCTCCCATCCTGAAAGCCTCCTTCCCTTTGGGATTTCTTTCCAGGTTGTACAACCATCCCCTTCTGGCTTCATCATAAATCCCTGCAGTCCATCTTCTTTCAAGGGGGTCAATCTCAATCTGGTATCCATGCACCCTGCCATTTCTGTAATTTTCCAAACTTTCACTTCTTATCTGTACACCTGAATTAACAGGAGCTTCGAGCAATACATCAAATTCAAGTATGAAATCGCTATAGTTTATTTCAGTGCAGAGAAAACTATTTGGGGAACCCAATAGGGTTTCTCCCACTATTTCTCCATTCTCAACAAAGTATTTTGCTTCTCCGTTAATCTGGGCCCAGCCTTCCAGGTTTTCACCATTGAACAATAGTTGCCAGTTATCTGTACTACATGATGAACAAGCAAGGAAGAGGGATACGCCAAAAAACAGGTAATTTATTTTCATGACAATATATTTTAAAATATAAACTAAAAATAGTAATAATAATTTAGCAAAATTCTGGTAAAGTAGTCTCTGTCAGAAAAGCCACAATATGAGGCGATTTGCTCAATACTAAGATTGCTGTGATGCAGCAGGTTACTTGCTTTCTCTATGCGCATCCGTAAAAGATATTTTTTCGTAAATTGCAAACTTTGACCCAACTTTTTATCTAAAATGGCAAAATCTGAAGAATTTTCCTGCATTGCGGTGGATATGGGAGCCGGAAGTATACGGATTATGCTTGGTGTAATCAATAAAGCCGGATTATCATACAGGGAGATATATCGATTCGGTAATGAAATAGTAAACCATGAAGGTCATGAAAGATGGGATATGGAGAAAATTGTTAGTGAAATCAAACTGGGTATTTCAAAAGTTATTAAAGAACATTCGGGCACACCAATAAGCATCGGGGTGGATTCATGGGGGGTGGACTTTGTGCTACTGGATGAAGCTGGAGAGTTAATTGAAATGCCTGTATCTTACAGAGATAGCCGTACAGATGGTATGCAGGCTAAATGGACAAAAAAAATGACTGAAATGGAGACCTTTCAGCGGACTGGCATCAATTTCTACATTTTTAATTCCCTGTACCAGCTTCTTTCAATGAAGGATTCGGAAATTCTCAGGAAAACTTCCCGAATCCTTTTTATCCCAGGTTATATTAACTATCTGTTATCAGGCAAGGCTTTCAACGAACTTACCATATCATCCACTTCACAGATGCTGGGAGTGGAAGAAGCCCAATGGGATACTGAAATCCTGGGTCATCTTCATCTGGAAAAAACTAAACTGGGCGAGCTTGTATGGCCGGGCACTAAACTGGGTGAAGTTAGAATTTCGGAATGTAGAAACACCCCTATGGAAACTGTTGCAGTCTGTGGGCATGACACCGCCAGTGCCGTTGCGGCACTGCCAGTTGAGAATCCAAACTTTGCTTATGTCTCATCGGGTACCTGGTGTATTGTGGGCATTGAATCAAATGTACCCCTGATAAACGAAACGGCAATGAAACATGGATTTACCAACGAGCGTGGATATAATAACAGCTATCGTACACTGAAGAATATTGTAGGATTGTGGCTTTTGCAGGGATTAAAAAAGTACCTGCCAGGGAAGATCTCTTTTTCGGATATGGAAAATATGACCATGGGTGAGGGGCACTCACCGCAGGTAATCAATCCGGATGATCCGCTTTTCTATAATCCGGATGATATGAAACAGGCATTTGATGTTTATTTCGAAAAAACCGGACAGGGACTACCTGAAGATTTTAATGGCTATATCCGTTGTGCATACGATAGTCTTTGTTTCTCATTCAGATACTATATTGAACAATTAGAATTATTATCAGGAAAGAAAATTGAAGTATTGCACCTGATAGGAGGAGGAAGCAAGTCAGATTATCTGAACCAGAAGATTGCCAACATCTGTGCAAGAAAGGTAATCTCTGGTCCCGTTGAGGGAGCTGCTATTGGAAATATACTTATTCAGGCAATTGCTATGGGGAAGATTCAAAATCTGGATGAAGGGAGGAGGCTTGTGAAGGATTCATTCCCAGGGAAGACCTATTTGCCTGAACAGAAAAGACCTGATACCGATAAACGGCACAAAAAATTTGTAGGATTAATAACTCACTGAAATAATTCATGATGATTGCAAGAAGATTAATTGGACAGTCACCAAAAATTGGCATAAGACCAACAATAGATGGAAGGCATGGAGGTGTCAGAGAATCACTGGAAGAACAGACCATGCAGATGGCCAAAAGGGCAGCAGCTCTGATTGAATCACATTTGAAACATCCTGACGGAACAAAAGTGGAATGCATCATCCCCGGTAGTTGCATTGGTGGTGTGGCAGAAGCTGCAGCCACGGCTGATATGTTTGCAAAGGAGGGTGTTGGTGTCAGCCTGACTGTTACTCCTTGCTGGTGCTATGGCAGTGAGACCATTGATATGGATCCCCTGCTACCCAAGGCAATCTGGGGGTTCAATGGTACAGAACGACCCGGGGCAGTATACCTGGCTGCAGCACTTGCAGGTCATAACCAGAAGGGATTACCTGCATTTGGTATTTATGGTAAAGATGTTCAGAATTCAGATTCTACAGATATACCCGAAGACGTTAAAGAGAAACTGTTAAGTTTTGTGAAAGCTGGCCTGGCAGTGGCACACATGAAGGGAAAATCTTACCTCTCCATGGGGAGTGTATCTATGGGAATTGCCGGATCTATTGTAGATGCCGGCTTCTTCGAGGAGTACCTGGGAATGCGCTGTGAATATGTAGATATGTCGGAGTTTAGCCGTAGAATAGAAGAAGGAATTTATGACAAGGAGGAACATAAGAAGGCAATGGCCTGGATAAATGATAATTGTAAGGAAGGTGAGGATTTCAACCCACCGGAGACACAAAAATCAATTGCAAAAAAACAGGAGGAATGGGAGTTTGTAGCCAAAATGGCCCTTATTGGAAGAGACCTGATGGTTGGAAATCCAAGACTTAAAGACCTGGGATTTGGAGAAGAGGCCATGGGTCATAATGCCATCGCAGCAGGTTTTCAGGGACAGCGGCAGTGGACCGATCATTATCCCAATGGTGATTTTATGGAAGCTATGCTTTGTTCGTCTTTTGACTGGAACGGAATAAGGGAGCCCTATATGCTGGCCACTGAAAATGACAGTCTGAATGCTGTGGCCATGCTGTTTGGACATCTGCTTACCGGTTCAGCACAAGTGTTTAGTGATGTGCGTACTTACTGGAGTCCGCAGGCGGTTAAGCGGGTTACAGGGTTTGATCTTACGGGGGATACAAAAGATGGATTTATCCACCTGATAAATTCAGGTCCGTCTGCACTTGATGGAACAGGACAGCAATCCATTAATGGAAAACCTGCAATGAAACCCTGGTATGAGATTACAGAAGATGAAGCTCAAAAATGCCTGGATAAGACTAGCTGGGGAGCAGCTATTACCGAGTATTTCCGCGGAGGTGGATTCTCATCTACCTTTAACACTAAAGGAGGAATGCCTATTACCATGAGCCGGATCAATATCATTAGGGGATTAGGCCCTGTATTGCAAATAGCAGAAGGATATACCATAGAACTGCCTGAAAAAGTGCATTCTGTACTTGTTGAACGTACCAATCCCACATGGCCCACAACATGGTTTGTGCCAAGACTAACCGGTGAAGGAAACTTTAAGGATGTCTATTCGGTTATGGCTAACTGGGGAGCAAATCATGGTGCTTTCACATACGGTCATATCGGAGCCGGGATGATTTCGCTGGCATCAATGCTACGAATCCCTGTATCTATGCATAATGTTCCTGCAGATAAAGTTTTCAGACCATCTGCATGGGCAGCTTTCGGACAGGAAAAAGAGGGAGCAGACTACAGGGCTTGTAAAACTTATGGTTCACTATATGGCACTTAAGAGTTGAAGTTGGCAAAAATAGAGGCCATAAAATATCCAGACCTATGAAAAAGTTCAAGCGCTATTGTAAGGTAAATACTGGTTGTACCCAGGAGTGATCAGAGACGAGTAAAAAAGAATAGCTATACAGCTCTAAAACCGTCCAATCAGACTGTAATCTTCAGTGTTGCAGAATACCTGACTATAGAATGAAAACCCCGTTCGGCTTGTTTCCATTTTCCGGTCGAGCCGGAGGATGGGATGATTTTTCCTGACTCCAAAATGCTCCCGGATCTTTTCATCCGCTGTAATTGCCAGTATCTTCTGTTCTCCTCCTTTTACCTGAATGTGGTAGTGCTTTCTGAGTATTTCGAACAGCGACTTGTTCTCAAATGTTCGTGAAGTAAAACGCGGAAGGTTCAGGTTTGGGATCATGGTGATGTCATAAAATACCGGAACTTTATTGATTAGCCTCAGTCGCTCCAGGTAGATACAACCAACATTTTTCTCCGTTTCTGTAATATGAAAACCAAAGGCATAGTCCCAACTCCTGATTTGTGGCTTAACAATAATATGAGTAGTAAGCTTATCCTGTCCGATGGCAGAAGTTGTGCCGGTTAAAGAGAGTATGCCAATTCCTTTGGGTTTACCCTGTACAATGCTACCCTTGCCCTGCTGCCGTACAATAAAACCTTCATTAACAAGCATGCTCAGTGCATTTCTTACAGTAGGCCGTGTAAGGTGATGGGCAGCACATAATTCGTTCTCAGAGGGAAGAAAATCACCCCGCTTATAGTTGCCATCTTCGATCAGTTTCCGGAGTTTTTCATATAGTTTACGATATTGAGGAGACTCTTTGATTATCATTGAAACTAGTCTGAATATGTAAGCATCAAAAAATATAATTGTAAATATAAGTATAGATTTGAAAATGGCAAAATATTTTGCATCAAGTTTGTTAAAAGACAATCATACAGTAAGTTAATATTAGGTCAAATAATTTTATAGAATTATTTTTCTTA
>JAYEGO010000089.1:0-5172 GCA_034659155.1 Bacteroidota bacterium
AGTATGGCCGCCGGTTCATTGGGAGGGAAAGGCAGGGGGCTGGCATTTGTGAATACCCTTATTTATAATTTCAATTTTTCAAATCTTATTGAAGGTATTCATATTCGTACACCTAAGACGGTAATCATTGGCACCGATGAATTTGATCAGTTTATGGTCAATAATAAGCTTTATGACCTGGTACATGAAGAAAGAAATTACAAACTTATTCAAAAGTATTTTCTTAAGGCGAAACTCACTCCCGGTCTTGAAAAGAAGTTAAAAACATTTCTGAAACTCATCTATAAACCTATAGCGGTCCGATCTTCCAGTCTTCTTGAAGACTCTATCAATCAGCCATTTTCCGGGATCTTTAACACCTTCCTTTTACCCAATAACAACGTCAATTTTAATACCAGGTTCAGGCAAACAGCCAATGCTATTAAAATGGTATATGCCTCTATTTATTCAGATGATGCACGCAGCTATTTTGAGGCTGTTAACTTTAAAGTAGAGGATGAGCAAATGGCAATTGTACTGCAGGAGGTGGTTGGCCGGCAGCATGACAAATATTTCTATCCACATATAAGTGGAACAGCCCAATCTCATAATTTTTATCCATATGCACATATGAAACCGGTGGAAGGATTTGCTCTTGCTGCGCTTGGCCTGGGACATTATGTTGTGGAAGGAGATAAATCTTTCAGGTTCTCTCCGGCTTATCCCGAACTGGAAATAAACACATCCAAATATCTTTTTAAAAACTCTCAAACCTGGTTCTATGCAATTGATCTGGCACGTGAAAAAATTAATCTTAGAAAGGGAGACCTGGCAGGACTTATTAAACTGGATGTATCGGAAGCCGAAAAACACAAAACACTGAACCACCTTGCATCAGTCTATTTTCAGGAAAATGATCGTTTGGAACCGGGCCTTGAAAAAGCGGGACCACGTATTTTAAACTTCTCAAATATCTTAAAATATAGTTATATACCCCTGGCCCAAACCATTAGTGTATTACTGGATGTTGTTAAGGAAGCATTTGGCTCACCTGTAGAAATTGAGTACGCAGTAGATCTGAATAAGGATGATGATGGAAAGGCCTCCTTTTATCTCTTGCAGGTAAAACCCCTGCTTGGTGCAGCCACAGATTATAGAATTGATCTTAAAACCTTAGACCCTAATAAGATCATTTTGTATGCAAAGAAAAGTATGGGCAACGGGAAAATTCAGGATATCAATGATATTATTTATGTAAAACCCGATAAATTTAACCGTACCAAAACAGAACAAATGGCTAAGGAAATTGAAGAGCTAAACAACTTAATGGTCCGGGATAATACAAAATATGTACTCATGGGCCCTGGGAGATGGGGAACCAGGGACAAATTCATTGGCATACCTGTTAACTGGCCACAGATTTCCAATGCTAAGGTAATTGTGGAGATGAGTCTGAAAGACTTCCCCCTGGATGCATCTTTGGGTTCACATTTCTTTCATAATGTGACTTCTATGAATGTGGGTTATTTTTCGGTAAACCATACTTCAAAGAATGACTTTATCATGTGGGATATATTGGAGAAACAAGAAGTGGTACGGGAAACAGAATACTTTAAACATGTGTGTTTTTGTCCTGGACTGGAAATTTTGATGGATGGAAAAAAAAGAACATCAATAATAATGTTTAATGATTAATGAATAATGATTAATGATTAATGAATAATGAATAATGAATAATGATTAATGGGGAAGCTATAAGGAATAGCGAACTCTTGTTTGCGGGCACTGTGTGAGCCTTGATCCCTCCTGACCTTTCGGGCAGGAATGAAAAATAAACGACAAAACCCCGGCGCAGCCGGGGGGAGGTGGTTGTTTTGTTTGGAATTTGAGTTTTATTTGAATTCTCTGCCGGCAGGTGTTAATTGTGTTTAGAAATATTTTGCATATGGATGAAAATAACAGTTTTTATGAGGCACAGAAGTATGATTTTAGTGATACTTCATTCAGCCATCTCCTCCAAAACAGGATACACAGGGTACTTCTTATCTGTAGTAACTATGCTGCTTTTATGCTGGAAGAAGATGGCCGTATTGATGAGCAAATATTCAATGAATACGTGTCACTGAATCTGCGCTATCCGCCAATTTTTATTCAGGTGGACTCAGAAGAGAGGGCATTTGAAACCCTTAAAATAGACCATATCGATTTGATAATTCTGGCACCTGGAAATCGTGAACTTGGAGTTTTTCAAGTGGCAAACAACCTTAAAAACCAATATCATAACATTCCAATCATTGTACTCACCCAGTTTACAAGGGAAGTACGTTTGAAAATTGAGAACGAAGATCTTTCTTCCATCGATTATGTTTTTTCCTGGCTTGGTAATTCCGACCTGCTTCTGGCAATAATCAAACTTATTGAAGATAAAATGAATGCCGACCATGATGTAAAAAAGATTGGCGTGCAAACCATATTACTGGTAGAGGATTCCATTCGTTATATCTCATCATATCTACCAAATTTGTACAAGATCATCCTGAAACAGTCTAAGGAGTTTCAGCGTGAAGCATTAAATGAGCATCAGATGATGCTGAGAATGAGAGGACGCCCAAAAATATTGCTTGCTACAAATTATGAAGAAGCAGAAACCCTGTTTATGAAATACCGAGACAATATGTTGGGTGTTATCTCGGATGTGAGTTTCAAAAGAAATGGAAAAGTAGAGAAACAGGCAGGAATCATGTTTTGTAAGATGGTCCGGGATACCGATAAACATATGCCTGTGCTTATTCAATCCTCCGATCTTGAAAATGAAAAACATGCCGAAGAACTGGATGCCGGATTTATCAATAAATTCTCTAAATCCCTGTCTTTTGAATTGAGAAATTTCCTGATTAAAAACCTTGCATTCGGACCATTTCTGTTTCGGGATCCTGATACCATGAAAGAAATTGCCAGGGCGGTAAACCTGCAGGAGTTCCAACATATAATGATGACTATTCCTGATGAAACGCTAGCCTATCATACCAGCAGAAATCATTTTTCCCGCTGGCTGAATGCCAGGGCTTTATTCCCCCTGGCTCAAATGTTTAAATACATTAGGAATGATGATTTTAATTCCCTGAATGATGTTCGTCACTTCCTGTATTCAGCAATTTCCAGCTTCAGATATGGGAAGGGCAGGGGAGTGATAGCGAAATTTGATAAAGATAATTTTGATGAATATCTTATATTTTCCAGAATTGGCAATGGCTCTATTGGTGGAAAGGCCCGGGGACTTGCTTTCATGAATTCTGTTATAAAGAAAAGTAAGCTCTTTAATAAGTATCCGGGAGTGTATATTACTATTCCCAGAACTGTGGTTATCTGTACCGATACTTTTGATGAGTTTATGGAGAGTAATGACCTATATAGGATAGGCCTCTCCGATCTTACGGATGAAGAGATCCATCAGCATTTCCTGAAGGCTGAATTACCCGGAACACTTTACCAGGATCTTTATAAAATCATCTCCGTTATGACCAGACCCCTGGCAGTACGATCCTCCAGTAAGCTGGAAGATTCGCATTACCAGCCATTTGCAGGTGTTTATTCCACATATATGCTTCCCAATGTTGCGGATAAGAAAAAGATGGTAAAGTTTCTTTCAGAAGCTATTAAGGAGGTCTATGCTTCTGTTTATTATAAAACCAGTAAATCATACATGTCGGCTACCTCAAATGTGATTGATGAAGAAAAAATGGGAATTATTATACAGGAGGTTTGTGGTAGTGACCACAAGGGTTTTTATTATCCTACATTTTCAGGCGTTGCCAGATCAATTAATTTCTATCCAATTGGAAGTGAAAAGGCTGAAGATGGAATTGTCAGGGTTGGCTTGGGACTGGGAAAATTAATTGTGGAAGGAGGCCTTTCCTTGAGATTCTCACCCAGGTATCCGAAAAAGATCTTGCAACTTTCCTCTCCGGATATGGCCCTGAAAAGTACACAGAAAGTATTTTACGCACTCGATTTGGCTTCCGAAAGTTTTATCCCCTCTGTGGATGATGGAATTAATCTTCGAAAGTTTCCCATCGATGATGCAAAGGATAATCCATCTTTAAAATACCTGACTTCTACTTATGATTTTGAGAACGAAATGATTCGGGATGGAACGCTAACTAAAGGAAAGAAGATCATCACCTTTTCACAAATACTAAATCATAAGTCTTTTCCCCTGGCTCAAATTATTATGGAACTTCTGGAAATAGGACAGAGAGAAATGACCAATCCTGTTGAAATTGAATTTGCCGTAAATATGGAGCCCGGTGAAAAGAATTCAATTTATTTTACCGCCCTGCAAATAAGGCCTATTGTGGATAGCCCGCAGGGGGAAGTAGCCGACCTTGAGGAGGTAAATGAGAAAGATGCAATCGTTGTTTCTGATTCTGCTATGGGCAATGGCTATATTACAGAGGTCAGGGATATTGTTTATGTAAAGCCGGATAGCTTTAATGCATCAAAAACGAAAATTATTGCAGCTAATCTCGAAAAACTGAACGAGAAATTTATTCAGGATAATAAAAACTATGTTTTGATTGGACCGGGTCGCTGGGGTTCCCAGGATCCCTGGTTGGGCGTACCGGTAAAGTGGCCTCATATATCACAGGCAAAAGTCATCATTGAATCCGGACTTGAGAATTTTAGAATAGACCCAAGCCAGGGAACTCATTTCTTCCAGAATCTTACCTCATTCAGAGTCGGATATTTTACCATTAATCCTTTTATTAATGATGGCTATTATGACCTGGAATTTCTTGATAAAACCAAAGCGGTTTATGAAGATGAGCATTTAAGGCATGTCAGCTACCCCACAGATTTTTGCATTCGTATAGATGGCCGTAACAATAAAGGAGTAATACTAAAACCAAACCCTCGGGAAGAAAAGACAAAAGATTAAAACATAAACAAATGGAAGAAATACTCTCAACACTTAATACTCAAAACTCCCCACATCCATCCCCCTATCCACCTTCTTCACCAATCCCTGTAAAACTTTCCCCGGACCCACTTCCGTAAAGGAACTTACCCCGTCAGCAATCATATTGATAATAGTCTGTGTCCATCTTACCGGGGCGGTAAGTTGTGCTATTAAATTATTTTTGATTTCCTCCGGATTGCTCGTAGGTTTTGCAGTATAGTTCTGGTATATTG
>JAYEGO010000090.1:0-5167 GCA_034659155.1 Bacteroidota bacterium
TTTGCTGAATCAGGAATTATGATTCCACTGGCAGTTTTGCTTTCTTTTTCTTCCTCAGTTATGTCAAGGATTACATTTTGATTTACTGGTAATAATTCTTTCATTTCTTTTGTATTTTGAATTTATAGTTATAAAGTTAATTTTCGTTCTTTTCCTTCTAAGCCTCAACCTAAGCCTCAGCCTTCATCATTTATCCTTCAATCCCCAACAGGCGATTAATTTTTTCTTTATCAAACCCTACTACGACTTGTCCGTTGATATTGGTTTGAGGCACACCTTGCTGGCCCGATCTTCTCACCATATCTTCAGCAGCTTTCTGATCTTTTGATACGTCTACATCTTTAAACCGGATTCCGTTTGTTCTTAAATAATTTTTTATAGTAGTACACCATGAACATGTTGGTGTAGAGTATACGGTTACTCGTTTTTGTGGTTTTTCTACACCGGAAGCTGCATGAAAAACCAGGTTCTCAAATACAGATTTATAATAAACTTTATCGTTGCATCCTTTATATGTATTTCTGAATTTCCCCTTTTCAAAGCTGAGTAGGGCTGGAGCAGAAGTTATGGAGTACTCGCTATGAATATCGCGTACTTCAGCAACATTTACTGAAAAAAGTTCAAAACTTTGTCCTGAGCTTGCCGAAGGATCTTTGTTTTCTTTTACAGCTTCATTTATGTTTTTTAATGCACACTCACTCAAGTCTGACCCTTTTTTATAAATAAGCACATAGGCCAGATCTTTTTTACCAATTTTTTCAGTGAGGTCTTTATGTGACTTTATTTCGGTGATTATCATATTCAATTTTTTCTATTCTTACTTATTCAATTCCTGATGCATTTGTTATTCATATATTATGCCAATTTTGTGCTGGAAATCTTTTGGCAGAGAATCTGCCGGGATTCTTAAAATAAGGTGACAATTTGACCTGAAAAAGAGGGGGAGATGGAGCGAAAGAAGAGGTGAGCAATGTGTGGAATGTTGGAATGATGGAAGAATGCATTTGACCTCTTGCCAAAGGCATCCCTTTGGGAGACTTCTGACTTTTTAATAGGAGAGATCTATAATTCCATTGGAATCAATAATCCTTTTTCTTTCTTCATCATTCAGGTTTATATCCTGAAGGAGTTTGTACCTTGAAGGTTTGAAAATAATTATTTACTGCCAGTGTTAACAATTTTTTTCCATTCTTCATGGCTGATTTTAAATCCATGCTTCTATCACTAACTTCAATTATTGAACGGAAATCATTTTTATACAATTCATTGGCATTATCTGATATTCTACCTGCAAACGCAATTGAAGGAATTTCTTTTTTCTTTGCCATCATGGCAACACCCCAGGGTGTTTTTCCAAATTTGGTTTGAGAATCAATTTTCCCTTCTCCTGTAATCACCAGATCTGCTCTGGTCATTTTCTTCTCAAGTTCAGTAATTTTTGCCACTATATCAAATCCTGGTTCTGATCTTGCATTCAACATGCTCATCATGCCAAATCCGAGACCTCCGGCAGCACCCGAACCTGGAAGTTCCCTGACCTGTGAGCCAGTATGACTTTCAATTAGATTAGCAAAGTGTAACATATTCTTTTCAAGAGCATCAATGGAAGTTTTAGTAGCTCCTTTTTGAGGACTGAATACATGTGTTGCCCCAGACTTCCCAAGCAGAGGATTATCCACATCTGAGGCTATAAGGAATTCCACATCAGCTATACGTTTATCTATTGCCCTGGCATCAATTCCGGCTAGTTTGTCCAGGCTTTCTCCACCTCTTCGAATCTCTTTTCCTTTCTTGTCAAGGAGTTTGATACCCAGAGCCTGCATCATTCCGGCTCCTCCATCATTGGTGGCACTACCTCCAATACCTACAATAATTTTTTTACAATCCTTTTGTATAGCTGCAAGGATTAGTTGACCGGTACCATAGGTGCTTGTAATCAAGGGATTTCTTTCTTTGTCTTTCAGGAGTTCAAGACCTGAAGCAGCAGCCATTTCAATTATTGCAGTTTTCCTGTCTCCAAGAATTCCAAGGAAGGAATTGACAGGTCTTCCTAAAGGATCTTCTACCTGCACATTCAGAATTTCTCCTTTTGTAGCATCCACAAGTGCCTGAACAGTACCTTCTCCACCATCTGCCATCGGAACCATTACGCAAGTGACATCATTTCTGACTTGCTCTATGCCATTACGAATACATTCAGCCACGGTTTTGGCTGACATACTTTCCTTAAATGAATCCGGGGCTATAACTACCTTCATAAACAAAATTTCCTTTGTCTATAAAGATAAAACAAATAGGGGTTATTGCTCCGCTAGCTCAAAAGGATAGATCACCTTCCAGTCCTTTTGCATATCTATTACAGTCCAGCCTTTTTCATTGGCTTCATCAAGCCCTTTGTCCAGTCTTCCAATGTGTGATTCCCTGTCGTAAGCCCATTCTCTTACCGAATCGGTATGATGAACATAGAGCATAAAACTCTTCAAGTTATTTGAAGCTGCCCATCTCATCATTTGTAAATCTCCATCAGAATTGCCGGAAGCAAAAACCGGTTTACGGCCAATAAATCTGTTTATGCCTTCAGGTTTTCCTTCTTTATCATCAATAAAATCGATTTCCGGTAATCTTCTAATAATAGGATTCCCATTATTGTAATCATATTCGGTTTTTATACTACTCCCTATCACCTGATCACGAGGAATTCCATAAGCCTCTTCTACCCATGGGCGCATAAATTCTATTCCTCCACCGGAAACAATAAAAGTTTTGAAATCATTGGCTCTTAAATAATCGAGCAGCTCGAGCATAGGTTGATAAACCAAATCGGTATAAGGCCTGTTAAAACGAGGATGTTTCGCTGTTGCCAGCCAGTCTTTAACAATAGCTTCAAATTCATCAGTTGTATTTCCTGCATGTGTTGCCATTACAATTTGTAAAAGTCCATGCTCACCATGTTTGAGTAATTCATCCATATCATCGTCCAACACAGCTTTAAATGGTTGTTCCGTTTTCCATTCCGGGTGTTCCGGAGCCAGCGCTTTTACCCTTTCTATGGCAAAAAACAGTTGAAAATAGGCGGGTTGTTCACTCCATAAGTTACCATCATTGTCAAAAGTTGCAATTCGATCAGGTACAGCAATATAATTTTCACTTTCTGAATTTGTTATATCATCCACATAATCAATGATTGCAGTTTTGGTTGCTCCCTCATTCCATGAGGACAGCGGATCGGTGTTTTCAATTGTTGTTCTTGTGTCAGTATTTGTAGGGGATGTACAGGATATAAAAACACTAACAAAAATACTGAATACTAAAAAATAAATTGTTTTTTTCATATTAGTTATTTTAAGAAAAGACCGGATAATAAATGCTATCCGGTCTTTATTTATTTTGAAAATATTGTTTCTGTTTTAATGAGATCCGGGAGATGCAAGTTTTTCCATCACCTTATCCAGGCTAAAACTTGCAGCTTTCATGCGGGGTGGATACTCTTTAAAAGTCATTAAGAATTGGCCTACGATATCCTGTGCAGGAACTAAAAGAAACGCATGATCCAACAACCAATCATAATAAGTGTTTGATGTGATGGTTGCAAACTCATAGGGATCTCTTCTTAAATTATAAATCATTGGTAATCGCAATGTAGTGAAAGGTTCTGCCCATGTTTGTAATGTTCCTTGAGATCTTTGTTCCATAAAAACAAGCTTCCAGTCATTATAACGAAGTGCCATCAGATCACCATCATCAGAAAAATAAAATAGTTCAATACGAGCTCCTTTTTCTTCTTTTCCGGTAAGATGAGGCAACATGTTGTAGCCATCTAAATGAACTTTGTATGTATTGTTACCAATTTTATACCCTTTTAAAAGCTTTTCTTTAATATCAGTTTGTCCAGCTGCTGCAAGAAAAGTTGGCAGCCAATCCATGCCTGAAATAATTTCATTTGAAACCGATCCTTCTTCAATATGCCCAGGCCAACGAATCATGGATGGGGTTCTCCATCCACCTTCCCAGTTTGTGTTTTTTTCACCCCTGAAAGCACTCACAGCAGCATCAGGCCAGGTGTTTTTATGTGGTCCGTTATCTGTTCCATATTGTACAATAGTATTGTCAGCAATACCTAACTCATCTAAGAGATCTAATAATTGACCAACATGCATATCGTGTTCGATCATCCCATCGGCATATTCATTTTGCCCGGATATTCCTCTAAGTTCAGCTTTTACATGTGTCCTGAAATGCATTCGTGTTCCGTTCCACCAAACAAAAAATGGTTCACCTGACTTAACAGCTTCTCTGATAAATTTCTTAGCTGCATCAATGGATTCGTCATCTATAGTTTCCATTCTCTTTTTTGTAAGAGGTCCTGTATCTTCAATTTTACCGTCAGCATAAGAATGTATAACACCACGTGGGCCATATTTTTTTGCAAAATCAGGATATTCTTCAGGATTTGGATAATCTGGTAATTCAGGTTCTTCTTCAGCATTTAAATGGTAAAGATTTCCATAAAACTCATCAAAGCCGTGATTTGTAGGTAGATGTTCATCTCTGTCGCCCAAATGGTTCTTGCCAAACTGCCCTGTTCTGTAACCAAGTGGTTTTAATAACTCGGCAATAGTTGGGTCTTCCTCAGAAATTCCTTCCTTAGCACCAGGCAGACCCACTTTGCTTAATCCGGTACGAAAAACACTTTGTCCCATAATAAAAGATGACCGGCCGGCAGTACAGCTTTGCTCTGAGTAATAATCGGTGAATATCATTCCTTCCTTAGCAATACGATCTATGTTCGGAGTTTGATACCCTACAAGTCCCATGGTATAGGCACTGATATTGGATTGTCCTATGTCATCACCCCAAATCACAAGAATATTGGGCTTTTCATTTTTCTGAGCCATCATTATAAATGGAACAGCAAGAATCATAATTAATAATGCAATTTTTCTCATAAGTGTATTAAATTAAGTGTTAGTAAAATCTATTGAATTAAAATAATATGCGAATATACAATTAAGAATTAATCTAAACAAACAAAAATTGCTTTTTAATAAAGAAAAGTCATTGAGTTACTGCCTGGGTTTTACCAAGCGTTTTAAAGAAAATGTGTGCATTTTCCGGGTTAATATAAGCTTGTTGGGGACCTGGCCTGCAAAGAACTACGTAGTATACT
>JAYEGO010000091.1:0-5152 GCA_034659155.1 Bacteroidota bacterium
CATTACTTATTATCACAGGAATTACCGGTACCGCTACCACAGCGATATTGAAGAGAGCCAGGAAACAGGGGTGTATGTGCATGAAGAGGGGGATTGTGAATTTACAAAAGAGGAGCTGTTAAATGTAGTTACAGCACTGCCTCCGGGATACAAAATGGTATTTAACCTGTATGCAATAGAGGGCTATAAACATAAAGAAATAGCAACAATGCTGGATATTGACGTCAACACATCAAAATCACAGTATTCAAGAGCAAAGAAATTAATAAGGGATAAATTGGAGGAGTTAAGCAAAACAAAAAAAAGTAGCACCATGCTTTAGCATGGTGGCATATGCACAAAAATCATTTTAATTAGTGCGCTTCAGCGTACTTTATACTAAAAAACAATTGGCTAAGGAACAAAAACATATCGAGGATCTATTCAGGGAGAGCTTCTCCTCCTACGAGCTTACTCCCCGTACCGGCTTGTGGAAATCACTTTCCCGCAAGCTGATGTTTCGTGAGTTCCTTTCATTTAGCGCCTCACAATTTAATGTTTATTACCTGGGAGGAATCCTGACCCTTGGATTAGCAGGAGTGTTGCTTCTGACTAATCCCAAAGAAATAACACAGGATAATGTATCCGGAAATCAAAACAGCTCAGTAGAGAATAAGCAGTCTAAACGATCTTTAAAGAAGGCAATTGCAACATCACAGTCAAAATCTGAAAGTACAGATCTTGTTCCGGAAGGTAGTAAGTCCACTGACAAAGGCCTGGAGCAGGACATGAATGCCATTGTTAATGAGTCAGGAAAGGCAAAAGCCCGGGTTCCTGCAAAAATAATTACTGACGATGATTCTCCCGGCATTCAGCTTAAAGCAAAGACGGAGACTACACTTAGTTCCACTACCGATATTCCCGGTAAGGATCTGCTTTCACTTCCTTCTTTCTCAATGAGCACGGAAAACGGTTGTCCTCCGCTCTCGGTACAGTTCTACAATAGTTCAGTAAATGCACAGACTTACCAGTGGCAGTTTGGAGATGGAGCCACTTCAGTGGAAAAAGAGCCATCCTATATTTTCGATGAACCCGGAAAATATACCATTACACTGACCATTACAGACAGGCAGGGAAAACTTTATTTTGTGAAAGACAGTATCCTGGTATTCTCGAAACCCAAAGCCAGTTTTGAAATATATCCTGAGGATATTGCTATTCCTGACGATCCGGTGAATTTCCATAATTATTCGCAAAATGCTGTTCGTTATGAGTGGGATTTTGGAGATGGTAATACATCCGGGGATATAGAACCGGTTCATTATTATCGTGAGCCCGGTACATATAACATTACACTGACTGCATGGAGCCAGGAAGCCTGCTATGACACCCTGGTTGTTCTGAATGCCTTTGCAAATGCCGGCTGTGAGATTCGCTTCCCTAATGCATTCACTCCAAATATAAACGGACCAAGCAATGGGTATTATATGACGGGACTTACTACCAACGAAGTTTTCCACCCGGTCTGTAAAGGAGTGGTGGAGTATCAGCTTCGCATTTTCAATCGCTATGGCACCCTTTTGTTTGAAAGCAATGATGTAAATATCGGATGGGACGGATACATCAACGATCACCTGGCAAATGCCGGGGTCTATATCTGGAAAGCCCGCGGTCGCTTTAACAATGGCGAATCCTTTACCGAATTTGGCAACGTCACCCTCATAAAAAGATAATAAGAAGGCTAAACATTCTATACTATCTTTCCCACTCAAGTGAATCCTGGTCATTGCGAACGAAGTGAAGCAATCTGCATAATTTTTAGCATGGTGATTAATTGAAAATATTCCGCCAAAGGCGTGCCTTCGGCACATCATTCCACTCTTTAATCCGTGCATCCGTGGCCTCTTCTTTTTAGCCTCAGCCTCCTCCTTCAAACTTTCTTCCCTTTTCCCTTAACTTTCTCCTTCATTTCCCGTATATTAGTGATAAAGAATATCCTTCCAACTGCATAATTTAAGGCATGTGGGGTGGATATTTTTGCACTATTCCACAATAATGACCTCTAACCACAAATACTTAAAGTTCCTAAGCCTAAGCCTAAGCCTCAGCCTCAGCCTTCTTCTTCCTTCTTTCTCCCAGGACAGTCTGTACAACTATGTTTCCACAAGCTATGCCATACTTCCCATTCATAAAGATATAAACCTGAATGAGCTTGATCCCTCAAGTTTGATGCAGACTACAGATTTCTATGACGGACATATACGTCTCATCCAAAAACACCAACATCGTGCAAGTCCCACCGGAAAGGACCTGGTGCAATCCTATGCTTACGATCGTGCAGGCCGGCAAACGACGGAATACCTGGCATTTCCCGTTGAGGCCACAAAAAATATGTTTATAAGTGATCCGGTAGAAAAGCTTATGCAGTTCTATGAAAAACCCCCCGAACAGGTAACATCCACTGCCTACCCTTTTGCCGAAAGGGAGTTTGATGATTCCCCACTCAACCGTGTTACCCGTCAGGGTGCTGCCGGAGTAAGCTGGCAACTTGAAACTGCCCATACCATTTCAATCCTAAACACGGCTAACGAGACAGCAATTCCAAAGTGGACCCTTGATAGTGGTGGAAATTGTATTTTGTCGGGAAATTATCCTGAAGGAAGTCTCTGGATGGAGCAAAAGACCGATGAAAACGGGAACATCTCTAAGACTTACACCAGCAAACTTGGAAAAACTATTCTTGTGGAAGCTCTGCTGGGAGATACTCCAGTCCAGACATTCTATGTTTATGATAAAAAGGGAAACCTGACTTATGTCTTACCGCCAATGGCTTCAGCCGGTAATACTGCCAATCCTGAGTATGTCTTCAAATATCAATATGATGATCGCAATCGGGTAATTAGTAAAAAAATTCCGGGGGCTGAAGAAGTCTGTTTTGTTTATGACGAACTCGATCGACTCATCCTTTCTCAGGATGGGAATATTAGAAAAGACAGCCTGTGGCTTTTTAATAAGTATGATGCCCTGGGAAGGGTGATCAACACCGGACTATACAAGAATCATTCCTCCAGATGGAGCCTGCAATTACTTGCAGATGGTTTAGGCTTTAATGTTGAGGAACGCACTGGAAAAGAATACACCAATCATGCATTTCCAAATAAAAACTGCACCATATTGAGCATTAACTATTATGATAATTATACCTTCCTGGAGAGTGATGCTTATGAATTCAGTGCGGTAGATTTTGCATTGGGACAGGAAGTTGATCCCTGTCTGGTTGAACCGGTGCTTGCTTCTTCCAATCTGGGAAGATTAACCGGAACCATGACACGTATCCTTGGTAGCGATAGCTGGCTGATTAGTGTTTCCTGGTATGATAAGTATAATCGATTGATTCAGAATACTACCGGCAATCACATGGGAGGTATAGACAGGGAATCCTTTCGTTATGACTTCCGGGGAAAAGTAATAAACTCACTGCTGGAACATTCAGCAGGCGAGGATCATACAATAATGATTGAAAAGAAATTCACATATGATATGGCAGAGCGCCCACTGAAGGTTTATTCCAAAATTGATGATCAGCCTGCAATTGTTTTAGTGGAGTATAAATACAATGAATTAGGTCAGCTGGTGACAAAAAATCTTCATTCAGAGAGGGATGATGGGACCTACCTGGAAAGTATATCCTATGCTTATAATATCAGGGGATGGCTGACACAGATGAATGATCCTTTAGATCCTGGAGAGCATTTGTTTACCATGTCTCTCTCTTATGAATCTCCGGAAGAGGGATTGAATGCCCCGCCTCAATTTGCCGGAAATATTTCCTCCGCAACGTGGAGATCAAAAAACCTGGATGATAGGAGGGGCTATGGATACTCTTACGATGCCCTCAACAGACTTACATCTGCTTCCTTTGGACTGGAAGCATCCGGCTGGAGTAATTCAGGGGAAGATTATAGTGTTCCTGGAATTGGCTATGATCTGAATGGAAATATTGACAGTCTTGTCAGAATGGGACAAATTGAGCCTGGTTATTATGGAAATATCGATATGCTGGATTATCATTATGAAGGAAATAAGTTGATTGCTTTGGATGATGGGGGAGTGGAGACTTTCGAAAAATATGATTTTTCTGATCGCGGTTCAAAATTTAGCCTTGAGGATAACGAGCCGGAGTATAAATATGATGCCAATGGGAATATGTTATCTGATGCGAATAAGGGGATAGTTCAGATCAAATACAATCATTTGAACCTGCCGGAGGAGATCTGGCTTGAAAGGATGCGATTGATTCGTTATATTTACGATGCGGGAGGAGTAAAATTGAGGAAGGAAGTGTTGGATGAAAAGGGGTTTTTACTAGAAGAAACCGATTATATGGGGAGCATTATTTACAATCATGGTGAAGCTGATTTTATAATGACCGAAGAAGGAAGGATACTGGTGGATAGTACAGAACAGAAATACAAATATGAATATTTCCTGAAAGATCATCTTGGGAATACCAGGGTAAGTTTCCTTGCTGATGGCGATTCTGCAGTACTTACCCAGGAAAACCATTACTATCCCTTCGGCATGCAAATGTATGGCATCAACAGCACATCCCTGGAATCCCCCGATGAACACCCCAACAATTTTCTTTACAACGGTAAAGAACTCCAATCCGCCTTCTCCCTAAACTGGTACGACTACCACGCCCGCCTCTACGACCCCCAACTCGCCCGATTTACAGGGATTGATCCTGTTTCTGAACAATTTGAGAATCTTTCAACGTATAATTATGCAGGTAATAGTCCCATAGCCAATATAGATCTTTGGGGATTGCAACCCGTTCCAATAATTGAAGGTCAATTAATTGCGAAGGCCCAAGGTGTATATAGTGATAAAGAGTATAAGCAAATTACTGTTTTACAAGGAAAGCAAGCTCTTGCTGGGATGGGATTTTTAGCAACTATTGGGGGTGTTGCTTCAGGCTCCCTTGTTGCAATTGCTTCAGCATTAAGTCTTGGGCCTACAAGTGTTTTAGTGCCATTGGTCAAGAAATTAGATAAAAGCAACATTGTTGATCTCAATTTGGATCCGGATTGGGAGGATATAAATTCTGTAGGTGGTGCTTTTGGAAAGTCCCTTGGAATAATGTTTGGTGGTGATGGATCCAAAATGAAAG
>JAYEGO010000092.1:0-5150 GCA_034659155.1 Bacteroidota bacterium
GAGGTCTCATACCTTTGATTTGGGGGCTAACAATATGTTTATTTGAATTCACACCTGGATTCAGACTGGTGGTTTGAGGCATGACAAATGAACGGCCCGGGAAAATGAGCAGCCAGATGCGTGTGAAGCAGCAGTTATAATAATATATTGTACCTACAGCACTTTTTTTACTGTTTAAACATTTCTATAAAGATGTCGTCCCTATGGGACTTGATAGAGCTTCTGTTACATAATTTCCGTAGTTGGTAGGTCTGGTAGACGAAAGGCACCTGGCACTTTTGAAACGCCTGGTGGCTTTGACACTTATAAAATATATTTCATACTTATATTACATATACTAAATTTATAATCCATGATTCAAAATATTTCTCCAATAGATTCCGGAGATCGTATAAAGTCTCTGGATATTTTAAGAGGTTTTGCAATCCTTGGAATACTAATTATGAATGTACAAAGCTTCAGTAACATTGAAGCTGCATATCTCAATCCCACCGCTTTTGGCGACCTGACAGGGATTAATAAATGGATATGGATGTTAAGTCATGTTTTTGCAGATAATAAATTCATGTCTATTTTTTCCATGTTGTTTGGAGCAGGAATTATCCTGATGAGTTTCAAGATTGAGGAAGCCGGTAAAAAGCCTGCTGGTTTTCACTACCGCAGGATCATCTGGTTACTGCTTATCGGCCTGGTTCATGCATATTTGTTCTGGTATGGTGATATCCTGGTTGCCTATGCAATGTGCGGATTGCTGGTATATCTTTTCAGGAAAATGAAACCCGGCTGGTTATTATTTTTTGGATTTCTTTCTATGTTTACCGGATTTGCACTCTACATGTTTTTCGGAATGACCATGGAATTCTGGCCAGAAGAGAATATTCAATCTACGATGTTATTCTGGTCACCAGCTGCCGAACAAATCCAGAATGAACTTAATGCATATCAGGGTACATGGTTAGAGGCATTTAGTCAGAGAGTTCCAATGACCATTATGATGCAAACTATGGTTTTTCTGGTTAATGTTAGCTGGCATGCAGGTGGTTTAATGTTGATTGGAATGGCATTGTTTAAGCTGGGAATTTTATCTGCATCAAAATCTAACAGGTTTTATTTAATAAGCCTGATTTCAGGATTGCTAATCGGATTACCCCTTATATTTATTGGATTAAGGCAAAATTTTAATCATGAATGGTCTTTTGAATACTCAATGTATTTTGGTTCACAATTTAATTATTGGGGTAGCCTGTTTGTCAGCTACGCATATATCTGCCTGATTATGCTTCTTGTCAGAAACAGGGCATTAGACTGGTGTTTTGATAATTTGGCATATATTGGTCGCTCGGCTTTATCCAATTACCTGCTTCAGACGATAATTTGTACCAGCATTTTTTATGGTTACGGCTTGGGATGGTATGGAAAAACTGAGCGCTGGCAAATGATTCTTATAGTTGTTGGTGTTTGGATCATTCAAGTTGTACTAACACGGATATGGATGAAGCAATTCCGGTTTGGTCCTGTAGAATGGCTGTGGAGAACACTTACTTACTGGAAAGTTCAGCCAATGAGAAAATTGTAAAAGGAAGCTGGTTTTATTATCAATATTTATAAATACTCGTCAGACCACTATTGGGTAATCACAATGCTAATATCTCACTTAAATAGGATTTTGTATATTTGAAACTATGAAAAAGCATAAAGTAATTTTCCTGCTGCTGCTGACTGGTGTATTTTTGTTTTCCTGCAGTGAAGAAATGGATGTAAACTCTGAGCGCTTCATATTGTTGACAGCACATGTCTGGGAGGCAGACAGCCTTATGGCTAATGGGGAGGAAGCAGGGGGATCCGGAGGAATGCTTGAGGGTTTTACCGGGGATACTCAATTCTACGAAGACGGTACCGGCTACCTTGGAATCTATGAAGGAACCTGGTTTTTTTCCAATCTTGAGAATGATATTACTATTGATTCTGATTCTCTTCCTATACCTATTACAGCAACAATTGTTGAACTTACCGAAAAATCATTTAAGATCACTACAAGCTTTCCATCCCTTTACCTGCCTCCTGTTGATATAAGGATGACTTTTATAGCAAAGTAAAATGCGCTTCTGCATAATTTTTCTGGGTCTTACTGTTTGTTTTACATCATTTGCTAATGACAAAGCAGCAATTGTGAAAGGAAAGGTATTTGATGCTTCTTCCTTAGAACCACTTCCAGGGGTTCATATTATCTATGGTAAGGATCAGGGAACCATATCAGATGAGCAGGGCAGGTTCCTGTTTCATTCCGATACAGGGATGCTTAGCATTCGTTTCCGGTTCATAGGCTATGAGTATGTTACCAGGGAATTGTTTGTCAGGGAAGGGGATACCCTGGATTTACAAGTAGGACTTAAGTCAGAAATCAAAGAAATTGAGGAAGTTGTGGTAAGTCCGGGAAAAACAGAACAGAAAATTTCAGAGCTCACAGTATCAACCAGCCTGATTAAACCCGCACAAATTGTTAAAAATCAGGTACTGAATGCCGAAGAGCTGATCAATCAGGCCTCAGGCATTGAGGTTATGGATGGGCAGGCTTCCATAAGAGGCGGAAGTGGGTACAGTTATGGTGCCGGAAGCAGGGTGCTGGTATTGGTTGATGGACTCCCTGCACTGGCGGCTGATGCCGGGAATATCAAATGGATATTCCTGCCATTGGAAATGATCTCACAGGTAGAAATAATTAAAGGTGCTTCTTCTGTATTGTATGGATCTTCAGCTTTAAATGGAATCATCAATTTCCGGACCAGCGATGCAGATTTTCAACCCTCCACAAAATTTTCAATGATGTTTGGTGCTTACGGAAATCCAAAACGGGAAGAATGGAAATGGTGGGATACTCCAAGGTTTTTTTCAAAGGCATCTTTTTCGCATTTTAGAAAAATTGGAAATACAGACCTGGGAATAAGCGGAAGACTGCTTCTTGATCAGGGTTATCGTAAATTAAATGAGGAAAAGTATGGGGGAATAAATCTAAAGCTAAAGCACCAGAGTAAGAAATTTGCTGGTCTGAAATATGGCTTCCTGGTAAATGCTGGCTATAATCCAAAAACAGATTTTATACTATGGGAGGATGCCACACACGGGGCCCTGATACAAAATGATTCAACTGCCATGAAGTTCAGGGGAACACTTTTTTCATTTAACCCCTATATAAGCCTGGAAAAGAAAAACAAGTTCAGGCATGATTTACGCTTCAGGACCCAGCTTACGAAAAATGATTTGCCCGATAACTCAAATAACAATAGTAATGCAATTTCATATTTTACCGAATACCAGGTGTGGTACAAACTATTAGAAAAACTTGATGTGATCTTAGGGGCTTCCCTGAATTACAGCAAGATTGTTTCAAACTTTCATGGAGATCACCGGGCATCTAATACTGCCGGGTTTGCACAAATAGACCTGAAACCAACTGCAAGGCTTAAATTGATTGCAGGTGTTCGTCTGGAACGGATTACCCTGGATTCACTGGTCGAAAAGCTTGTCCCTGTTTTTCGTTCAGGACTAAACTTCAAGGCTGGAAAGTATAGCTTTTTGAGGGCTTCCTTCGGACAGGGTTACAGATATCCTTCCATTGCGGAAAAGTTTGCAAGTACCACCACAGGGGCAGTGGTCATTTTTCCAAATCCTGAAATTCAGTCTGAATCGGGATGGAGTTCTGAAATAGGACTAAAGCAGGGAATATCCTTCAGAGGGCTTATGGGACAGTTAGATCTCTCACTGTTCTATACTCAAAATGAGGATCTCATTGAATATGTGTTTGGTATATATCCTATCCCTGGCACTCCGGATTTTGATTATGGATTCAGGGCTGTCAACATTGAGAATTCCAGGGTATATGGTTTTGAATGGGAGTTTGCTCTTTTTAAGAATTATGGATTGTTAAAAACAAGTTTTCAGGGAGGATATACATTTATGTATCCAATTGAATTCAATAAGATCAGTGGTGAGAATACCGGAGTATATCTTAAGTACAGGAGGAAACATTCCTTTGCCCTGATGACAGCTAACAGCTATAAGAATTTTGAATTGGGACTGAATTTCTATGCCCGGTCGAAAATATTGAATATTGACGATGTTTTTTTGAAGCCCTTAACACGCGATTTGATATTGCCCGGGTTTTATGATTACTGGATAGAAAATAATGAGGGATATTTGGTTGTGGATGTACAGTTAGCATATAATTTCAAGAAAAAGTATACTCTTTCGGCCTCGGTAAAAAATATATTAAACACTGAATATATGGGACGCCCCGGAGATATTATGCCACCAAGAACTTACAGCCTGCAATTGAGCGGTCATTTTTAAGGCTTTTTAAATACTTATTAGGTAATTTTAGGCATAAAACATAGCTATAAAAACAAGCTTTACCCAACAATGTGAAAACACAAAATTATTAAAGGTATTATTATGATCTCACCACTTTTCAGTTACTTGTTAATACCATTTATTATTGCTATGTTTTTAGCAGTAACCATGGGTGGGAGCGGAACGGCTCCTGCATTTTCTGCTGCTTATGGTGCAAATGTCATTAGGAAAAGTTTAATTCCAGGCTTGTTTGGAATAATGGTTTTTTTAGGAGCAATAATAGCGGGTAAAGGAACTGCTACAACTATGGGCAGGGGATTATTGAATCCTGAAATGATGTCATTTACTGTTGTATCAATTATTTTGTTTTCTGTTGCTATATCTTTGTTAATAGCAAACTTGTTTGGAATACCTCAATCAACAAGTCAGGCGACAGTAATGTCGGTTGTTGCTCCTGCATTATATTTTAGTGAATTAAATTCAAGCAAATTATTATTAGAGATAATTCCAACCTGGTTCATTTTACCTATAATTTCATTTTTTATAAGCCTGTTTCTTGGCAAGTATATTTATCGTCCTATGAGAAAAAGAGGCTATACAATGACAAGGGCAACAAAGGTGAACATGAACCCAATATGGAATGGAATAATATTACTAATGTCTTTATATGTTGCTTTTTCAATAGGGGCAAATAATGTTGCAAACGCAGCAGGGCCAATTGCAGCAATGACAGCAAACGAACTTAACATATCTATTGATGAAAATTTTATCCTGATAATGATATTGGCAACCTTAATTGTAGC
>JAYEGO010000093.1:0-5126 GCA_034659155.1 Bacteroidota bacterium
GCCAATAATTATAAAATCAAGCAATGGATCTGGATTACAGTAACTTATGCTTCCGCATTAGAGATGTATTTAAACATGAGAGCGGGAGCGTCATAATATATATAAAAGCGAGTATACTACGTAGTAAATTTGCTCTGTTCTAATTTATGTGACTCTCTATTTTTGAGGAATAGAAGTAATAAACAATAAAATCTAAATTCCCCTCCTGGGCCAGGAGGGGTGTCCCGAACCAAATAGAAGAGGGACAAATGAATCTACCACAATGCCTTATCTCAAAAAATTAACTTAAATGTCATATGTTAGGGACGGGGTGGTATGAAGGGGAGATGTCCTAGACCAGTGGTCAAGGACAGAAGGGTTCTTAACTAATTAAAATGGAATCTAAATTTTTCTATATATTTGCCACCCAAATATTTAATTTTTAATTAAAAATGGGGTATTGCAATTAAAAACGATATTGAAATATTTATATACACCATAGCCATTGGAGTTGGAAAAAGGTTTTAATTTAATCACAAAATAATATGTCTAAGAAACTAGTAATTTCTATAATAATATTTTTGACAGTAACTACCATTAGGGCCCAGGATGAAGAAAATGTGTTAACCTGGCCCCGGGAAATTGATACCGAAAAGGGAAATGTGACCCTGTATCAACCGCAATTGGAATCTTATGAATCTAATATTCTGGAAGGCCGTATGGCGGTATCTATAATGTTGCCCGAAGGTGATTTGATTTTTGGAGCAGTCTGGTTTAAAGCCAGTTTGTCAACTGATTTTGATAAACGTACTGTTGTACTGGAAAGCATGGAAGTGCCCAGGGTTAATTTTCCTGATCTTGAAGACAAGGGAAAAGTTGAGAAATTTACTACCCTTCTCATCAAAGAAGTGGAATCATGGAATACTGAAATGTCACTCGATCGTTTATTAGCCGGAATGAGTGAAATTGAAAATCAAAAAAATCTTTCGGTTCAATTAAATAATGAACCTCCGGATATCTACTTCAGGACTTCTCCTGCTGTTTTAATAAGTATTGATGGTGAACCAAAGCTTAAAACAGATGAAGATTCCAAATTAGAGTATGTACAGAATACACCATTTTTTATTGTTAAAGAACCCAAAAAGGACAATTATTATATCAGAAACGGGAAATTCTGGTATGTGTCGGAAGAGGTCGTAAAAGGATGGACGGAAACAGAAAAGATTCCAAATAAAATTGAAAAATTTGCAGAAAAATACAATGATGAAGATGAACCTGACTCATTGGCTTTATCTATTACTGAAGCTCCTGATTTAATTGTAGTAACAAAACCTTCTGAATTAATATCGACGGATGGAAAACCTGACTATGCTACAATTGAAGGTACTTCATTATTATATGCCTCAAATTCGGAAGATGATATCGTTATGGATATTAATACCCAACAGCATTATGTTTTAATTGCAGGACGTTGGAATCATTCAAAAACACTGGATGATGGAGATTGGAAATTTGTTGAGCCTGAAGATCTGCCTGAGGACTTTGCAAAGATTCCTGAAACTTCTGATATGTCTTCTGTAAGGGCTAGTGTACCTGGCACACCTGAAGCCCAGGACGCACTTCTTGAACAAAGCATACCCCAAACAGCCACTATTGACAGGAAGGAAGCAAAGCTGGAAGTAAAGTATGATGGAAACCCCAAGTTCGAGAAAATTGAAGGAACAGATATGTCTTATGCAGTTAATACTGATAAAACTGTAATATTGATCAGCAATAAATACTATTGTGTTGATGATGCTGTCTGGTTTGTTTCTGATAAAGCAAGCGGTCCGTGGGAGGTAAGTGTAATACGTCCTGATGAGGTAGATGAAATTTCTCCTGAATCTCCGGTTTATAATGTAAAATATGTTTACATCTACGATTCAACACCCGAGGTAGTATATGTTGGCTACTTGCCCGGTTATAGCTATTCATACGTTTATGGAGGAGTGGTGGTTTATGGGACGGGCTACTACTACAACCCATGGTACGGACCTTATTATTATCCAAGGCCGGTTACCTATGGCTATGGAGTGCATTATAATCCATATACAGGTTGGGGATTCTCTTTTAGTATGAGTGTCAGATGGGGTTTTCATCCATATCATGGCTTTGGGTCAAGGGGTTACCATTATGGCTATCGAAGGGGTTACCATCATGGTTATCGCCATGGCTATAACAGGGGTTATTCTCAGGGTGCAAAAGCAGGTTACAGGGCAGGACAACGCAATAGTGCCTCAAACAATGTTTATAATAACCGGAATAACGGAGTTAAAAATACAGGCAACAACCGTGGAGGCCAAACCCGGAATAATACAGGATCTGCTCAAAGCAGGCCTTCCAATAAGCAAAACAATATGTACACAGATAAGAAAGGTAATGTTTATCAACAGGGCAAAAATGGAAACTGGGATAAAAAATCTAATGCCATGCCTTCTCAGCAACCAACAAACAAACCTGCAAATACTCAAGCCAGGCCACAGAATAAACAGGCAAATACTCAAGCAAAGCCACAGAACAAACCAGCAAATACACAGCCCAGGTCTTCACAGCAACAAATGCAGCGAAGTCAGCAACAACAATTAAACCGTTCAGCTCAAAATCGCAGCAGGGGAACTCAAAATTATAATAGCTCGAGAAGTTATAGTGGTGGTGGGGCCAGTCGTTCCGGTGGTGGTGGCAGAAGAAGATAATACAAAACAGGACAGGTAGATCAAAAATGCAGTTCCTCAATCTGTTATGTTAATATGAAAACATATATATGAAGAAATTTGTGACTACTATGAAGGTTTAATACACAACATCAGGCTTTTTATACTCGTTTTCCTGTTACTGGTAATAATATCCAGAACATTTATTAAATAGTTTTGATGTTATTTAGAATAATTTTAAATTTGCACTAAATTCAAAAAAAGAAGAATTATGATTTTACAAAAGAAAATGACTAAGTACTTTATATATGTACTTTTTTTATCCATTCCGCTGGCATTTTTTTCATGCTACCCGGGAGGAATAGAATACTATAATGAATCTGATATTGTGTTAACACAATACGATGATGCTTTTGATTTTGCAAGCAACAAGAACTACTTTATGCCCGATACCATACACCATGTTGTGGAAGATGGTAAGGAAGACGATGTTGATCGCAGTTATGATGATGAGATTTTAAACCAAATAGCAACACATTTAGATGCTGCCGGATATACCAGGTTTGAAAGTAATGTAATTCCTGATTCAGTACTGGTTGATTCTGCAAATGTTGTCTTTACAGTTGTCATAACTTCTGCTGAATATTCAGGTATTGGTTATATCCCAGGCGGTGGTGGCTGGTGGGGCTATTACCCAGGCTGGGGCTGGGGCGGAGGTTACTACCCGGGTTACCCATGGTATCCTGGTTATGGCTGGGGTTATCCTTATACATACAGCTATTCAACCGGCAGCCTGTTTATTGAAATGGTAGATGAAGATGGCATAGACCATGAAAATGAAATACTTCCTATACCATGGCAGGCAACCATCAATGGATTGTTAAGCGGCAGTGCTGATAATACACAATGGAGAGTAGACAGGGCTATTGATCAATGTTTTGAACAATCCCCTTACCTATATAACTAATAAGCCAAATTCACCATTTGAATATAATTAAAGATGAAAAGAATAAAAATATTAATCGCAATATCAGCCCTGCTTGTTTCTTTAAACAGCTTTGGGCAGGAATTCTACACAAATATGACCTACGATATGTCAGTACCCGTTGGAAGCACATCTGATTTTATCTCGAAAACAAGTTTCAGGGGATTTACATTTAACCTGGGGCGTTTTGTAACAAATGAGATCGCTATAGATCTCAGGTTTTCATGGAATACTTTTTATGAAGCCAGGGATTTTGAAACCTATACAATAGGTGATGGTACTACATCACTTACAGGAAAACAATTCAGGTATATAAACTCTTTTCCTTTAACGGCAGGTGCCAGGTATGTTATGAATCCTTCCAGTACTTTTTCTCCTTATTTTGCTGCCGGTTTGGGAGCTTATAAAATAAATGAAAGAGTGGATATGGGAATCTATTATAATGAAGATAGAATCTGGCACTTTGGATTTTATCCTGAGATTGGCCTTTTCTATGATTTTGCCTACAATGTCGGATTAAATATATATGCACGCTATGATTATGCACTTAAAACAAAAGATGCAAGTTCCTATTCCTACATAGCTTTTGGCGTTGGATTTCATTTCAAGAACTAAATATTAAATTATATTATGAAAAAAATTATTATTCTTAACCTGCTGGCAATTCTGTTTGTATTACCTCAACAGGCCTTCTCACAAAAGGGAATTGAAATTTCCGGTTATACAGGATGGATGCTTGGTGGAAAGGTGAATCTGTACAACGGATCATTGAAGATAGAAGACGGACAAAACTGGGGAATAACCCTTTCTTATCCGGTTGCTACAGGAATGAAGGCTGAACTAATGTATAACAGGTTGGTATCAGATCTTGTTGTACGGGAATATGGTAACGAACCTTATGTTGAAACCAGTGTGGCTACCCAATATTTTCATATTGGAGCTGTTAAGGAACTTATGTATGAGGGAGTAGTAAGGCCTTATGGAACAGGTTCACTGGGTACTACAATTTTTTCCGACCGTAATGGATATTATAGCGACAAGTGGAGATTCTCAATTGGTTTGGGTGGAGGACTCAAAATCTTCCCTACCGAAAGAATAGGTTTCAGGTTTCAGGCCCGTATGCTTGTTCCCCTCTATTTTAATGGCATCTGGATAGGTACGGGTGGCGGCGGTGCAACCGCAAGTTCCACAATTGTTCAGGGAGATTTTACCGGGGGACTGATCCTGGCTTTTTAATATGAATTTTTACTATTTAACAAATCTATAATTTATTTATTATCATGAAAAAAACTATTCTATTTGCTTTTATACTTGCTATTGGCTTCCAGTCTTTCAGCCAAAGTTCAAATACAGAAGCAGAACTTATTAAATCTTATTTCAAACTGACCAAGATGGCCATTGTTGAAGATGCAATGGGCCTTTCTGAAGAAGATGGAAATGCATTCTGGCCCATTTATAAACAATTTAATATT
>JAYEGO010000094.1:0-5116 GCA_034659155.1 Bacteroidota bacterium
CAAACCAAATACTCCAAAAATTACCGTAAGTATTTGAAAATATTCATAGCTGGTCAGATAATCAAACTTATACTTATTATTCAGATTGTATGCTAACAGAATAGAAGCGGCTCCTGCCCCAAGTGAGACAACAACCACTGCCGCCAGAAAGATATCCTGCAAAAATGCGTTTGAAAACATCCTACTAAAGTATTGTTTTGTCTATTAAGGTATAAATATAAATCAATACAAAGACATAAAACACCATACTAAAGTAGTGTTTTTTATATATCCTACTTTAGTGAAAGGCTGTTTCTATAAACCTGCCGTATATTTGTTTAGACAATCAAACATCACAGATTTGATCTCATAAATTAAAATTTAAAAAATGGAAAATCAAGAAACACAAACACAGACTATTCAACTAAAACCCGATTTCGGATCAGCATTTGGTCATGGCTGGAGAATGATGATGAAATATTTCCTGGAACTTTTACTGGTTTCACTGGTTGTTGTCGCCTCCCAGATTCCTATGGGTCTCATGCAGATTGGTCAGGGCACAGGGTTCAGTCCCTCCATGGCACTTCTACAGATATTTGGCATAGGCTATGCATTATTCGTTATTGCACCTATTGATTTTGGTTCAAAATTCATGTTTCTTAAGGCAATGAGGGATAAAAAATTTGAAATCAAAGAAATATTTTCTGGCTTTAAGGACAATTATTTAAACATCATACTTGCAAATCTTTTAACGATAGCAATTGTAGTAATAGGATTTATTATGCTGATTATTCCTGGAATTATTTTTGCAATTAAGCTGGCATTTGTTCCTTACCTTGTTATGGACAAAAATCTTGATCCGGTTGAAGCTGTAAAGGAAAGCTGGAGAATGACCAGGGGTTACGGCTGGACTATTTTTGGAATGGGATTTGTTTCCATTTTTATAGGTCTTGGGGGTTTACTACTTCTCATTTTGGGAATAATTCCTGCCACCATGTGGATTAGTAGTGCTTTTGCTTCGCTTTATCATGCAGTAGATATGGAAAATAATAAACCAGCAGTTGCCTAGCTGGAATATTGTAAAGAAGGTCCTGAGTTGGCATTAAATTTCCAGAACCTAATAATAGGAAGGTCCCATGATAAATGGGGCCTTTTTTGTTTAAACTAATGTGAGCTTTTTGTTTTTTCTTCCGTCTACCCTTCGACAGGCTCAGGGTGACTAACTTCGACAAGCTTGTCCCGAGCTTGCCGAGGGGCTCAGGGTGACTAACTTCGACAAGCTTGTCCCGAACTTGCCGAGGGGCTCAAGGTGACTATGCTAGACAGTCCTGTTCCGAACCGGTTAAGGAGTTCAACGTGATTGCAAATTTCACTTTCATAGTTTTCACTATATTCACGTTATATTACTATGTATATAGACATACAGTCAGGCTGAGCCTGTCGAAGCCTTAACCAGACTTTTCAATAAATGAAAGAATTTTTTGTTTATATTGTTGAATGTTCAGATGGATTATACTATACAGGTGTTACATCGGATCTTGATAAAAGAATTAACGAGCATAATGCAGGAATTGACAATAGGGCATTTACTTTCAGACGAAGGCCGGTAGAACTGTTATTTTACGAAACCTATAGTGATCCGTATACTGCCTTTAGAGTAGAAAAACAAATTAAAGGTTGGTCTAGAAGAAAAAAGAAAGCTTTAATTGATCAGGATTGGGACAGACTTATAGAGTATTCAAAAAATTACACACAAAATAAGAGCAGTTGAATGTTGTGACATCTACCCTTCGACAAGCTCAGGGTGACTAACTTCGACAAGCTTGTCCCGAGCTTGTCGAGGGGCTCAGGGTGACTAACTTCGACAAGCTTGTCCCGAGCTTGTCGAGGGGCTCAGGGTGACTAACTTCGACAAGCTTGTCGAAGCCTTAACCAGACTATAACCCAACCACTGTCAGGATATTGCTGCGCAATAACGCTGACAGGTTTTTCCCTAATTAAATTTTTGGTTTTATTTTTATCTGTTGTCCGGGATGGATCCTGTCTCCGCTTGATAAATTATTCAGCCGGAGTATATCCTGGTCAGATACTCCCGGAAATTTTTTTGCAATTTCCCATACAGAATCTCCATACTTCACTTTATAATAAACATAATCGCCAATACCAGGAGTATTTGATTGAGGCTGTATATTTTTTTGAGTAGAGGCAGAAACAGCTTTGCCAATACTTCTTTGTTTTTCAGCAAAACTCATTGAGTTTATTTCTTTGTACTGCCTGGCTTTTGATGGTGTTACGTAAATTGCCAGTTTCTGTCCTACCCGAATAGTATTCCCCCGTATCCCATTCCAATACCTTAGGCTCGACAATCCAACATGATGCCATTCGGCAATATAACCTAGATTGTCACCAGACTTAACGGTATATATCAATTTTGTTTTCCCGCTCGGAGCTTGTGGAGTATATCTTGACCGGGTAGGATTTACAACCATTTTAGCAGGATTAAGGTAAATAGAATCCTTGTAAGCAAAAATTGAGTCCTGATAATCGATAAATTTTGTTGATTGTGATAAAGGTACCCGTACAGCATAGGCTTTACTTTTTCCGGGGACGATATCTTTTCTGTATTGGGGATTTAAATCTCGTAATTCCTGAATCGGCAATTGAAGCACCTCAGAAACCTGCTTTAAGTGAAGATCGCGGTGTATAATTATGGTATCCGTTGATAACGGAATATCTATTGGTCTGGGTTTTAGATTATACAAATGATAATAATTCATAGCGTAGGCAGCTGCAATAAAGGCCGGGACATATCCCCTTGTCTCACGGGGCAGGTAATAATAAATCTCCCAGTAATCAGTTTTTCCCCCGGTTCTACGAATAGCCTTATTAACATTTCCCGGACCACAATTATAGGCTGCAATTGCCAAGATCCAATCATCATATATATTATATAAATCGCCTAAATAGCGAACAGCAGCTTTCGTTGATGCCAACGGATCCCGGCGTTCATCAACCAGTGAGTTGATTGTCAAACCATACGCCCTGCCGGTTCTATACATAAACTGCCACATCCCGGTTGCTCCAACCCGTGAAACTGCCCTGGGGTTAAGTGCTGACTCAATAACAGCCATGTATTTCAATTCATAAGGGAGATCTTGGTAATCAAGAACTTCCTCAATCATAGGGAAATAATAATCAGCCAATCCCAGCATTACTTCCAACTGGTCCTTTTTCTTGTCAGTATAAACTGAAATATAGTTCCTCACGAACCTGTTATAAGACAGGGGAATAATTGTTGGTATTCTACTCAATCTGTCTATATAAGTAGAATCAGGCTCTTTAAGCGGAAGAGTATCTGCATCATAATTATCAATTGCCCTAAGTGTATCTCTAAGCAATGAATTCTGAACATACCACATATTCATCAGACTGTCGAGGTTATCAGAGAAATTAGAAAAGTTTATTGCTTCTGTAACCTGTACTGAGTCCCTGTCTTCAAGACTTTTTGCATTTCCCTCAGGCACTATAGCCACAGAGAACATGAAAATTAGAAAAATAAAATATTGAATCTTCATAAAAACCATTTGTCAATTAAAAACTAAATCTAAACTTCAAACCAAGGGCATTCATATGTTCTGGCAAATAAAAAAGCTGTGGGTCAAGCTGCAAGCTCAAATCTTCGTTCATATCATAAGAAAAAAGGTATCCATCCACTGTTGCATCAATAATATTCAGAGCATACCATGCAAAAGTAAGAATAACCGACAAATCACGATACCTTCGGTAATAATTCATGTTATTTTCCAGCTGTTCTTTAAACCATTCTTCATCAGAGGGATTATAATCAGGAGATCCCAGGCTGGGATCAAATCTTCCAGGATCAACATTTGGACCAATGAAATCAAGATAACTAGTCGTACTATTATCTCCATCTGTAAAGTCAATAAGCCCCTGTTTGTACTCGTTGTAATGTGTAGCGTTGAAATGAATAAAATAGCCCATTACTCCAAAACCCGTATAAATAATGGGAATCTTCCAATATTTCTTATTATAAGCCTGACCCAGGCCAGGAATCACTGCAGAATACATTGATGCCCTTCTTGGGGAATGCAGCACCACCAGGGATTCTGGTTTTCTCTCTCCATCATATACAGTTTGAGCTGATAATATCAGAGGACTTAATACTATACTCAGGATTAGTAATATGATTGATGAATGCTTCGCCATTAAGGGTGGTTCAAGAAATTCTATGTACTGCAAATATACACCAAACGAAAGAAAGGTGGAATTTCTTGTTCTAAAGTAGGCCTGTTTTTTTTGAGCTAATAAATCAGGGTAACTATCAATCCTTAAATTTATCAAGAATACTCATTATTCTTTCCAGGTCTTCACCCGACTTAAAAGGTATTACAATTTTACCCTTTCCCTGCTCGTTTACTCTGAATTGAACCTTTGAAGCAAAGAATTCAGACAATTGTTCCTGTAGGTCTTGATAATCCTCTATCAGCTTTTCCTTGATTTCTTTATTAATTGTTCCTTTCAGTTGTCCTTTGTTGATCTTTCTTACAATATCTTCTGCCTTCCTGACTGAAAGCTCTTCATCCATAATATTGTAATAGGCCTCAATCTGGACTTTTGGGTTTTCAATATTTACCAGAGTTCTGGCATGCCCCATGGCAATCTTTTTTTCACGGATTCCCAATTGAATCTCTGCCGGCAATTTTAAAAGTCTCAGGTAATTTGATATAGTAGAGCGTTTTTTCCCAACTCTTTCGCTCATTCCTTCCTGGGTAAGCTGGCATTCTTCAATCAACCTACGGTATGAAATGGCAATTTCAATTGCATCGAGATCTTCTCTCTGAATATTTTCAACCAGGGCCAGCTCCAGCATGCCCTGATCATCAGCAGTACGAATATAGGCTGGAATACTTTTCAGGCCGGCAATTTTGGCGGCTCTTAATCGTCTTTCTCCTGTAATAAGCTGGTAGTACCCATTATTACGCAGTCTTACGGTAATTGGCTGAATAATTCCAAGTTTATTTATCGAAGATGCCAGCTCTTGCAGGCCTTCCTCATTAAAATTTGACCTGGGCTGAAATGGGTTTGTTTCAATTCTTTCAATCTGAATTTCATTGAC
>JAYEGO010000095.1:0-5115 GCA_034659155.1 Bacteroidota bacterium
TCGGAGTATTATACTCATTTATCCCGATACGCTACACTATCGGGATTCCTGCCTGCCGGCAGGTAGGCGTTCAACTTACAAATTTCAATGCACTATGTTTTTGAAAATTGAGTTTCACGAATAAAAAGCATTCATAAACAATTAATTAACAATATTTGATAGCTCATATAACTGAAATATATTTAGTCTCAGACCAATAACCGTTTACTATTAAATCTATTAATAAGTTACTACACAAATCATACCTACACAAGATCTTTTCCCATTTATCTGTTTTACAGAAACTGCTAACCAGACTACGGTTTGTAATACCAGCTTTGGTTCCATTTTCATATTCATATTTATTTTTATCTTACTATAAAAATTGTGAAATTTGAGCCTTCAAATAATTATGTCTGTTGAATGTAAACAATAGTAATAAATGCAACAACCGTTTAATCCTGATCTTTCGGCCCCACCAGAATGGCAGGAGCTGGATTCTATTTCATTTTTAAGTTATAAATCTTATGTTTCGGGTGAACCTAATGGCAACCGGATCAGGATGAAGTATTACAGGCATAAAGAAACAAAGGAGATGCTCGCAAAAGTTTGGTTTGGTCCCGGAGCCCAGGGCCCTCCAGGTCAAGCACATGGAGGTAGTACCGCTGCAGTTATGGATGAAGGAATGGGTATAGCCGCCTGGTTAGCCGGACACCTTGTTTTAGCTGCAAAATTAAATATTGAATATAAAAAACTTCTTCCATTGGGGACTGTTGCAACACTTCAGGCCCGTGTAGTTGAGGTAAAAGGCATAAGGGTAAAAATGACAGCTGAATTAATAGGTGAAGAAGGTGAATTCTTTTGCAAAGCTGAAGGGCTATTCATAAAGATCAGGCCCGAAAGATTGGGAGAAGAGGCCAGGAAACTTCATGAAAAATTCTTAAACGAAAATGGAACCTTATAATTTTGTGTCCCGAAAATTAGCAAATCTACGATTTGCATAAAATTTTCGAGGATCCTCGAAAAATACGAAATCAAAGATTTACTCGTTCCCACAATTTCTCTCACAAGCCACTCGTGAGCTAAAGGTTCTGTTTTTTCGGGACTGGGTGCTAAGTACTGAGTTCCAACTATTCCATTCTTCCACTATTCCATTCTTCCACTGTTCCATTCTTCCACTGTTCCATTCTTCCACTATTCCATTCTTCCACTATTCCATTATTCCACTATTCCATTATTCCGTTATTCCCATGCCCTTCAAGCCTGGCTGCAAGGCCAACAGGTTTTCCTTTAGTCTTTTTCCCGGTATATATCTTTTGTTGATGCCAAAAGAGTATTCCTCAATAAAGAGACTATAGTCATGGGTCCTACTCCTCCGGGCACAGGAGTGATGTAGCTACATTTAGGGGCTACTTCATCAAATTTCACATCACCCAGGAGTTTCCATCCGGATTTAGTTTTTTCTGATCTTACCCTGGTAATCCCAACATCAATAACCACTGCACCTTTTTTTACCATATCTGCAGTTAAAAACTCTGCTTTTCCAAGGGCCGCTATAATAATATCAGCCTGTGCACAAATCTCTTTCAAATCGGGGGTTCGGCTGTGACATAGTGTAACTGTAGCATTTCCAAATTCACTTTTCTGACTGAGTAAAATGCTCATAGGTTTGCCAACAATATTGCTTCGGCCAATCACTACACAGGACTTTCCTGAAGTTTCAATTTTGTATCTTTTAAGAAGTTCAAGAATTCCTGCCGGAGTAGCAGAAATAAATGCCGGCAGCCCGATTACCATTTTACCTACATTCACTGGATGAAAACCATCTACATCTTTTTGGGGTAGTATAGCTTCAATGACTTTTTGTTCATTTATATGCCTGGGTAGTGGTAGCTGAACTATCAATCCATCAATATCCGGATCCTTATTGATCTCATTTACCTTTTCAAGAAGTTCAGATTCTGCTATGGAATCATCAAGCCTGATAACAGTAGAATTAAAGCCAACCTGGGAACATGACCTCTCTTTGCTTGCAACATAAGTTTCACTGGCACCATCATGCCCAACAAGTATTGCCGCAAGATGGGGCACTTTCCCTCCATTTTTAACTAATTGTCTTACTTCTTCGGCAATTTCATCCTTAATTATAGCAGCAGTACTTTTTCCATCAATCAATTGAAACATAAGTCTAATTTTTATTAATTAAACTACGTAGTATACTACGTAGTAAACTTGATTTTACAATGTCATGAAACTACGTAGTATACTACGTAGTAAAATTGATTTACTAATACACAAAACTGCCAGATATATTGGCTTCGCTATAATTTGCACATTATACATTAGGCCAATAAATATTTCGTCCCTATGGGACTTGGTTTGTTTTGTTACGTAAATTCTATAAATATTTTGTCCCTATGGGACAAAGAATATTTATTTAGATAAGTTATGCCACAATAGTGTGGACATATTCTTATATTTTATGTCAAATGTCTCCCAAAGGGATGCCTTTGGCAAGAAGGCAAATGTCAAATGTGTCATGTAATAAATGGCTGTCTCAACATTTGACATTATACATTTGACCACTGTGAAATATGCTCCTTTGTCGCATTTCACTTGGCAAGCCTCTGACCTTTGACATTATTTTTGTTTCTTCTCACCTCTTATCACTGCGCACTGCCCTCTGAGCTCTGTGACCTTTCACCTCCCCATCCCCGGCATATTGCCCATCATCCTGGCCATGTTCTTCCCCTTTTTACCGGTCATCATTTTCATCAATTTCCTGGTCTCATCGAATTGCTTTATCAATTGATTAACCTCCTGCACAGAGGTACCACTACCATCGGCAATTCTTTTTCTTCGTGACCCGTTCATAATAAGAGGATTTGATCTTTCTTCCATAGTCATAGATCGAATTATAGCTTCTATTCCCTTAAAGGCATCATCATCCATGTCCATATTTTTCAGGGCCTTTCCCATTCCGGGTATCATAGATGCAAGGTCTTTTATATTCCCCATTTTCTTTATCTGTTGAATCTGGGCAAGAAAATCATCAAAATTGAATTGGTTTTTGGCAATTTTTTGTTGAAGCCTCCTTGCCTCTTCTTCATTAATCTGTTCCTGCGCTTTTTCTACCAGTGAAACTACATCACCCATCCCCAAAATCCGGTCAGCCATACGATCCGGATGAAACACATCCAGGGCATCCATTTTTTCACCCGCACTCATGAACTTAATGGGTTTATTCACTACGGAGCGAATAGATAAGGCAGCCCCACCACGTGTATCTCCATCAAGCTTGGTCAACACAACTCCTTCAAAATCAAGCCTGTCATTAAACTCTTTCGCAGTATTAACTGCATCCTGGCCCGTCATGGAATCAACCACAAACAAGGTTTCATGAGGGTTTACCTCTTTCTTGATGGATGAAATCTCATTCATCATTTCTTCGTCGATAGCCAGGCGACCGGCAGTATCAATGATCACCGCATCAAAACCTTCTTTCCGGGCATGCCTGATCGCATTTTTGGCAATTTTTACCGGATTTTTACTATCCTCTTCTGTATAAACAGGTATTGATAATTGTTCCCCAAGAACTTTCAATTGTTCAATAGCAGCAGGCCTGTACACATCACATGCAACAAGTAATGGATTTTTACTTCTTTTCGATTTTAACAGCGCTGCCAGCTTTCCTGAAAATGTAGTTTTTCCAGATCCCTGAAGTCCGGCAATCAACAAAACTGCAGGATTGGCTTTAATGTTAATATCTACGCTATCTCCACCCATCAAGGTGGCCAGCTCATCGTGAATAATCTTTACCATCATCTGCCCTGGCTTCACCGAAGAAATTACATCTTGTCCCAGGGCAATCTCTTTTACTCTGTCGGTAAATGACTTTGCAATTTTATAATTTACGTCAGCATCAAGTAAAGCCCTTCTGACTTCTTTGAGCGTTTCAGCAATATTAATTTCAGTTATTCTTCCCTGTCCCTTCAACAATTTAAAAGAACGATCTAAACGGTCACTTAAATTTTCAAACATTCTTATCTAAAATTTATATTCAGTATAAAATTCATTAATTACATACGCTCCGGGACTTCAATACCCAATAGTCCCATCCCCGATTTTATTATCCTTCCTGTCATTTCTGATAATTGAAGACGAAATTCCCTGGTACCCGAATCCTGCTCACGTAAAATGGAATGATCATGATAAAACTGGTTATACTCTTTCACCAGTTCATAACAATAATTTGCGATCAATGCAGGGCTCAAGTTATCACCGGCCTCTGTTACAACATCTTTATAATTCAACAGTATCTTTACTAATTCCTTTTCTTTGGGTAAAAGTTCGTTTGCTTCTTCAGAAAGCCCATCCCAGTTAATTCTCAATTCTTGTGCCTTGCGAAGTACAGACCGAATACGGGCATAAGTATATTGAATAAATGGCCCTGTATTTCCATTGAAATCTATTGATTCACGGGGATTAAAGGTCATATTCTTTTTTGGATCTACCTTAAGCATAAAATATTTGAGTGCACCCATTCCAATTTTTGTGTAAATTCCTTCCTTCTCTTTCTCAGAATAATCCTCCAGCTTACCCAACTCCTCAGACATTTCTTTGGCTGTCTGTATCATCTCGTCCATAAGGTCATCGGCATCTACCACAGTGCCCTCCCTGGATTTCATTTTCCCCTCTGGCAATTCCACCATGCCATAGGATAAATGATAAAGCTTATCTGACCATGAATAACCCAGTTTCTTCATAATTATTTTCAGGACCTGAAAATGATAATTTTGTTCATTCCCTACCACATAGATAAGCTTCTCAAAACCATTATTATCTTCAAATCTTAATACTGCTGTTCCCAGATCCTGGGTCATATAAACGGCCGTTCCATCTGCCCTTAACAATAGCTTTTCATCCAGTCCCTCCGCACCTAAATCTGCCCAAACAGAGCCATCTTTTTTCCTGAACAGGACATCTTTCCTGAGTGCTTCTTCCACAAGCTCCTTCCCCAATTTATAGGTGTCAGATTCATAATAAATTTTATCAAACTCAACTCCCAGACGTTTATATGTTTCATCGAATCCCTTATAGACCCATGAATTCATTTCCTGCCAACCTGAGACCGCT
>JAYEGO010000096.1:0-5084 GCA_034659155.1 Bacteroidota bacterium
ATAATTAATAGCTGCAAGTCCCATGGGCCCAACACCAGCCAGGATAGCCATATTTCCACCATCCACAATCTCCATTTCGTGAATATAAGTACCCGGTTTTATGTGGTAGTTGGCATGCATGGCCCCAATGACACAAGAAAACGGTTCGGCCATAGATGCAGGATAATAGCCCGGGCCATTGTAAACCAGGAGGCAATCCTGCTCCATTACTTCCCCGGGGATTATCACATAGGTGGCATCTCCACCAAGATACCGGTAGGAATAACCAGGAGCACTCAATATTCCTATTGGTCCGTCTTCATAATTAAGCGCCGGTTGAATAGCAAATTTGTCGCCTGATTTAAACTGGTCCTTCCATTTAGCACCTACTTCTAATATCTCTCCGGCAAATTCATGTCCGATAATTACAGGTTTGTCAGCCACATTATCCGGTACACGCTTATGATCTGCTCCCAGTATAGATGCTTTGTATGAAGACATGCATAAGCTGTCACTTACAACCCTGGCAAGAATCTCATCATCTTCTATTGGTGGCAGTTCAAATTCCTCTATCCTCAAATCCTTCTTACCATATAACCTTACCGCTTTTGTTTTCATTTACTTCTTTTCATTTAATAAAATGAGTGGCACCAACTCATCAGGATGCCTGATATACTTTATGACTCCTTCAGACTGAGGGATATCCAGTCTGCCATAACCCCAGGTAACACCCACAGGGATCATATCAGCTGCCATAGCGGTTTTTAAGTCATATGGTGAATCACCCACAAACATGATCTTTTGAGCATCAACATTCATTATATCGGCTATTTCTTCTGCTGCATAAGGATCCGGCTTCCTGGGCACACCCTCTCGCTGTCCAAATATTGAAATAAATGACCAGTTAGAAAGATAATATCCGGCAACCTGCTCTGTGAGATGGTGTGGTTTATTTGAAAGGATAGATAACTTAATCCCCTGGTTTATTAATTCATCAAGCATCCCGGGAATTCCATTATACAGTCTGCTTTTACTATGAAGATTTTTACTGTATATCTCTTTGAAGCTAGTAACATATGCCTGTAACTGCCCGGGATCATGATCTTCACTTAATGCACTTTCAATAAGTTTAGCCGCACCATTTCCGATCCATCTTAGGTAATCAGCCTCATGATGAACAGGTAAACCATATTGTTTGAACATAGTGTTGGCTGCATCCATTATATCTTCAATTGTATGGACCAGGGTTCCATCCAGGTCAAAAATAACGCCCTCAATGTTCATCTGTATATAAATTTAACTTAACATTACCTGTCCACCTGTTACCGGGACAGCCTGACCGGTCTCATACTCCTGGTCAATTATATATTTAATGGCCTTTATCACATCTTCAATGCGACATCCGCGTCCTGCGGGAACCATAGATTCATAATGATGCCTGACGTCCTGGGTTGTTTTAGCCCCCGGAACCTTTCCGGTTCGAAGGTACTGAATGAACAATCCACGTTCAGGATCAGACCAAAGTGGTCCGTCAAAATAGTTCCCCGGACAAATAGCATTCACCTTGATCCGGTCAGCAATTAGTTCCATTGCAAAAGATTGAGTGAGCCCAATTCCTCCAAACTTACTACCGGAGTATGCAAAATTTTTTTTGCTCCCCTCAAGTCCCGATTTTGAATTGATCTGAATGATATCTCCGAAGTTGGCAGATGCGTACTTATTCTGCAGTTTCATTATGGGTATTGCAGTTCGCACACAATTGTAATAGCCCTGATAATTAACCCTGGTTACAAAATCAAAAGCATCAGGATCCATTTCGTCAATTCCTCCAGCTTTCAACACCCCTGCATTACTGATTATCACATCAAGACCACTGAATTCAAGCACAGTTTCGAATATGGCATCTGTAATTGATTGCTGATTTGTTACGTCTGCCCTTACAAAGTATGCACGGTTGGGTGTTTTCTGCCGGTTCAATTCACTGGCAACAGCCTGACCCGATTCTTTGTTTATATCGAAAAGTACCACATTTGCCCCTTCATTAAACAGCTGTCTTGCAATTCCTTCCCCATAACCCATGGCTCCTCCTGTTATCACAATTATTTTATTATAAAGCTGTTTTTTTATTTGAGGTTCAGGAACCGGTTCTGGTAATATATTTATCCTGCCCTCCTTCCTTACAGATTCAAGTTTCTGCTCCACTTTTAACTTATTTACAGAGAGTGCTATCAGGCCCAGGTCCTCTATAAAAAGATATTCACCAATATCATCTTTAGCTTCGGATATTTCTTTCAATACTTTCTTCGTGCTGCCATTAAAAACGGAAATGCTTTGTCCCAGCCTGTCAGAAATATGCTCCGGATCTGTATCCTTTAGCTTATCCATTGGGATAAAACTGCCACTCTTCAGGGATTGTCCGGACATAATCATCCGAATGGCAGGAACCAGGTTTAGTATTCTCTCTCTTTTTGCATCCATAATTTAAGGTTTACTGGTTTTGATGGACTTCCCGGGTAATGAAGGTAGAAGTGTATTGAAATAGTATTGAAAAATAGCCAGGCCGAGCTTTTCCATATCATCACGTGAACCGGGATTGTAATTTTTTCCCTCCCTGGCTACCAGGTATTGATGGGCTGCCACATAAGCCGCACCCATATATGATATCCGCATCAGGCTATCCTTAAGAGGAATATCTCCTTTACAACTCACTGTGACAGGCCTCATAGCCGTTGTATTATGTTCTGTTCCGAAAGATACCACAAATCCTTTGTCATAAAAGTATTCTGCGTATTCTTTCAGTTTTTGAAAGCTGTTTCTAAACGGCATGAATTCAATGGATTTGATACCGTACTGCCTCAGCACTTTATGTAATTGCTCCTTATTATTTTCAAATTCTGTGATATGGCCACCGGCTCCATCCAAAAGCAGTGGATATGTAGGTATACCACCTGCATCTTTAATAAGTTCAATAATCTCATCAAACCACAGAAATGCCTGATCATCCTCTGGCACAAAGGCAGGAGCTCCCGATTTCAATAAGCCGGACCTAAGCTCCTCCTCTATTCCTGCTATATCCGCCCTTTGCTTTTCAGTTGTTTTCCCTCCATAGATTTTTGAAATTAATTCATAAAAGTCTGTATCATTTACAGCCCTGTCTTCAAGTTTCAATCGCATCACTTTTGCAATATGCCTTTCACGGAGCAGTTTATGGGCATGGTTTTCCATGATTTCAGCCACCGACAGGGAGATATCCAGGTCCTGGCTTAAAAGCCAGGCATTCAGAAGATCAATCATCTGTGATACCTGCCGCTGACTCCCGGCCAGTACCCTGTCCAGTTTTTGCTGCTGGTTCTCAGTCAGGACCACCGGGTAAGCAAGTCCCTTGCCACTGATGTAGATCCTTCCCGGATTATTTATGTCGTTGACCCTGATATTGTTTTTCCGATGCTCTTTACTGATTCCTATCAGCTCAATATTTAACAATGGGAATACGGAGTGATCGGTGCAGTGCTTAATGAATTTACCATATCCGTCAGTTACATAGAAATCATTGATTCCCAGTACCCGGACTTCTTCATTAGCCGCCATTTCAACTGCCTGCTTAATACTTGCAAAGGCACTGAAGGAGTAAGGAGTATGTATATGATTATTGATCTTTAACGGAACCTTTGTGGGAGTTCCTGAATACAATTCAAGTAATTGGTTCCTGTCAGGAAATTGTGTAAACCAGTTCATTCCTTTTATTTTTAGCAGACATTAGTTTTTTTATGAATCAGACTCCTAAGCTGCTCCTTCTCAGTTTTTCTCCGGAGGTAAAGTTATTGATTGTTTTGTGATCCTTTAAGGGAACAATTTTTTCATGGATAGCATCCAGTATCCAGGAGACCTGTGGAAAGAAGTAATCCTCTAACTCATAAGCCGGGATAATCCAGTTTCTTGATCCCACCACAACAGGTGGTGCATCCAGGTCATCAAATCCCAGTTCAGTAATATTCTGTGCCATATCCTTCAGATAAGAACCCCTTTCACTGGCATCGCTGACCAGTAAAATTCGTCCCGTTTTCTTAAGTGACTGAAGCACCAGATCGTAATTAAAAGGTACAAGTGACCGCGCATCGATGATTTCTGCTGACATCCCGTATTTTTCCTGAAGTTCATTTGCCGCCTCAATAGCCCTGTAGAGTGTGGCACCAATGGTTAGAATAGTAATATCCTCACCCTCTCTTTTGATATCAGGCTCACCCAGGGGAATCTCATAATACTCCTCAGGAACACCTCCCTTATGAAACTCTTCACCGACACCATATAGGCGCTGACTTTCAAAATAAATCACCGGATCGGTACCCTGCAGGGCTGAATTCATCAATCCTTTTGCATCATAAGGTGTAGCAGGAAAAACCACTTTTATTCCAGGGATATGCGCCACCAGCGACGACCAGTCCTGGGAATGTTGGGCACCATACTTTGATCCCACTGAAACCCTGAGTACTACCGGCATTTTTATCAGGTTGCCACTCATGGACTGCCACTTGGGAAGCTGGTTGAATACCTCATCCCCTGACCTGCCAAGGAAATCACAATACATAATCTCAGGGATTACCCTGCCACCACACATGCCGTACCCAATGGCAGTCCCCACTATAGCTCCTTCCGATATAGGGGAATTGAACAGCCTGTGATAGGGTAATGCCTCGGTAAGTCCCCGATAAACAGCAAAGGCTCCTCCCCAGTCGCGGTTTTCCTCACCATAGGCCACAAGAGTTGGGTCCTTATAAAACCTGTCGATAATGGCCTCAAAGATCCCATCCCGAAACTGATACTGTTTCATAGCCGAATAAGCCTTTCCGTTATCATCAAAAGCATACCGCTCCTTTTTGGCGATCTGCTTTACCCTCTGATTATCTGCAAAAGCCATGTTCACATCCGGTTCCCTCTCCTCCATTCTATCAACCGATTCATTTGAAAACATCATCTCGCCAATCAGTTCCGGATGTGTCACCAGGTTCATCCTGGGAGATACCTGGTCGTCGATAGAAAGTGTAAACGATTGTTTGATCATCTCCCTTGTTTCAGCCTGGATCTTCTCCAGGGTTGATTGTTCGGCT
>JAYEGO010000097.1:0-5068 GCA_034659155.1 Bacteroidota bacterium
CCATGGAAACATTTTAATAAAAATATTTACAATGAAATGGGTGGCTCTATTCCTATTCGATATACAAATTTAGATTCAATTACAAGGAATGTAACCAGGGATTTTCAAATATGGGATGTATACGATAATCTTGAGCTTCACGCTTATTCTGCAGGGGCATTGAACATCAGCCCGTGGCAGACTATAGATTACAAGTCAGATCTGATAAAAAATTTTGAAACCAGTGGAGAAGACTCTGCACTTTTCATTGTAAAAGCATGGTTGGTTACAGATGATTTTGATGAAAAGATCAATGATACAATATCTTTTGAGCAGTATTTCGGAAATTATTTTGCCTATGATGATGGCACTGCTGAGGCAGGTTATGGTGTAGATGGTGAAGGCAGTTCAAATGTGAATGTGGCATATCAATTCAGGGCCTACCTTCCGGATAGTCTGAGAGCTGTAAATATTTTCTTCAATAGATCTTATGATGATGAAAATGATGTCCCTTTTCACCTTACTGTGTGGGATAGCGACAATGGAATACCCGGCAATATTCTTTATTCCAAAGAGAACTTAAAGCCGGAGTTTGAAGATAGCCTTAATACTTTTATAAGCTATAAATTAGATGATCCGGTTCCGGTTGATGGATTCTTTTTTGTTGGATGGCAACAAACTTCTGAAGTCTTCCTGAATGTGGGGTTTGATAAAAACAGGATTAAGAACAACAAATTATTTTACCGGATGATGGGGGAGTGGTATATGTCTGTTTGGTCGGGAGCTTTAATGATAAGACCGGTTGTTGGTAGCAGTTTGGTGACATCAAAAGTAAACCTGTATAAAAATCTTGTATACGGAATATATCCCAACCCGGTTTCTGATGTATTGAGAATTGACTATGGGGATTTTTCTTTTGGACAGGAACTGGAAATCAGGATTTATGATTCATGGGGAAGAATGCTGGGACAATGGATGTCAAAAACAGATCAAATTGATGTTTCCTCCTATTCCCCCGGATTATATATCTTTGAACTGCGGGATCGGGAAAAGAAAACCCGGAAGAAATTTATTAAGATCGATTAGTTAAAAGTCAAGCTTCCCGTTCGAGTTCGTCATCCTGAACCCCTCGATAAACTCGGGACAGGCTTGTTTCAGGATCTTCTGCCAGGTGGGGAGATGCTGAAATAACCTGCCTGCCGGCAGGATTACTTCCTGCGGTCATGAGTAAGTTCAGCATGACGATAGTAAATAATAGTATTGACTTGAAGCTAGTGTCGTGTTAAGTTGCAGTATACCAGGTAAAAAATACAGAGCATCCATGCCAGTTCAGGAAATTTCAAGTGAAGAAAACGAACTGTTTGAACATCATCATTTTGATGTCGACAGGGGTCAAAGTGCCTTGAGAATTGATAAGTACCTTGTAAACAAACTGGAGAAAGTTTCCCGTTCAAGAATCCAGGCAGCTGCTCAGGCTGGTAATATCCTGGTAAATAACAGGTCTGTTAAGCCAAATTATAAGGTAAAACCCGGCGATTCTATTTCCATTGTGATGGCATATCCTCCCAGGGAGTTTGAGCTAATTCCCGAAGATATTCCCTTGAATATTGTTTACGAGGATGATGACCTGGCAATAGTAAATAAGGAAGCGGGAATGACAGTTCATCCCGGGATCAGTAATTATTCAGGCACTCTTGTAAATGCATTAAGCTGGTATTTTAAAGATCTTCCCCTGTTCAGTTCAGGAGAATTCAGGCCGGGATTAGTTCATCGTATTGATAAGAATACAACAGGACTGCTTGTAATTGCTAAAAATGAACTTGCACTGAATCGCCTTGCAAAACAATTTTTTGATCATTCTGTGGATAGAAGGTACCAGGCACTTGTTTGGGGTGTTCCAAAAGAAAAAGAAGGTACAATTACCGGGAATATTGGCAGAAGCCTGAAAAATCGTACTGTAATGCAGGTCTATCCTGATGGAAACCAGGGGAAACATGCTGTGACCCATTATAAGGTTTTGAAAGACCTGGGGTATATTTCTCTTGTAGAATGCAGGTTAGAGACAGGCCGTACCCACCAGATCAGGGTACATCTCAAATTCATTAAACATCCTCTTTTTAATGATGGTGAATACGGGGGTAATGTCATATTAAGAGGAACTACTTTCTCAAAGTATAAACAATTTGTTGAAAACTCATTCCAAATTCTTCCAAGGCAGGCTCTTCATGCAAAATCGCTGTCTTTTACACATCCGGTTTCGGGTAAGCGTATGGAATTTGAATCTGAACTTCCGGATGATATGAAGCAGGTCATTGAAAAATGGGAGAAATACACATCTTCAAGGAAAGATCTCTAATCCGAAAAATTTATTTATTTAGGATTAATTTGGAAGAATTCTAATTGCTGTAATTTATATATTTGCAGCAATTATTTTTACAAATCAAATTTTTGAAAATGAAGGAATTATTAATTGTACTTGCACTTGGAATCCTTGTTATTTCTTGTACTGAGGAACCCACTTATAAAATTAGTGGTGAATTAGCTGGAATATCTGATGGTATGGCTTATATGGATCAACGTGTGGAAGGTAAATATGTCCATATTGATTCATCAAATATTGAATCTGGATTATTCTCAATGCATGGGAGTGTTGATATGCCAGAAATGTACTACCTTATTATTGATGGAAAAAGAGGTGCAAAAAGCTTTTACCTCGAAAATTCAGAAATTGTCGTAACCGGTCATGCTGATAGTATAAGAGATCTTAAGATCTCAGGATCTGCAGTACATGATGAATATGACCAATTTTCAAAATCACTGAAGGTTTTTTATGATGGTTTCAGAGAGATTTCCATTGCCGGAAGGAAGGCAAAGCAGGAAGGTAATAAGGAGCTGGAAGAGCTGTACAATTCCAGGTCTGATTCTTTGTATGAAGCTTTTACTACTTATCAGTTGGATTATATCAAAGAGAATTCTTCCTCCTATATAGCTCCATTTGTTCTGCGTTCAAATTCTTACGGATTGGATGCTGCTGAGCTTGAAGGGTATCTTGGTTTGTTGGATGAATCACTTGTCACTTCTCAAACAGTTATATCCTTAAAAGAAAGGGTGGAAGTTCTAAAGAAAGTAGCTATTGGTCAACCGGCTCCTGATTTCACTCAAAATGATTCCCTCGGGAATCCTGTTTCTTTAACATCTTATCTTGGAAAATATGTGCTGGTTGACTTTTGGGCAGCATGGTGTGGCCCTTGCCGGGCAGAGAATCCAAATGTTGTAAAAGCATATCAAACCTATCATGATAAGGGATTTGATGTTTTTGGGGTATCCCTGGATAATGACCGGGCAAATTGGTTACAGGCAATTGAGGATGATAATCTGACCTGGTCTCATGTTTCTGAATTAAATGGCTGGTCAAACTCTGCTGCAAAACTCTATGGAGTAAATGCTATTCCGGGAAATTTCTTGCTGGATAAGGATGGAATTATTATTGGCAGAAATGTACGTGGCGAAGAGCTGCAGGAAACCTTAGCTGATATTTTTAAATAAGATCTCAGTAAATTAATATTTTAAGCCTGTCTATTTTTAAGAAGCAGGCTTTTTTTATTTTTGCGGGAAATGAATTATAATCTCTATGAAAACTATTCATATTGTTGCTATTGGCCTGATATTTTTTAGTCTATCTTGTTCTAATTCCGAACAGAAAAGCTTTGTGATTGATGGCCAGTTTTCAGAATATCCGAATGAGCAAATTTCATTGTTGAGGCAATTTGATGATGAATGGAGAGTGACAGATTATTCAATGCTTGATTCAGAAGGACGGTTCTCATTGAGTGGCGAGGTGGATTATCCGGAATTTGTTTATATGACATTGAAAAAATCGAGACAGTCTATTCGGTTTTTTCTGGAAAATGAAAGAATCACAATACAGGTTAACTCTGACAGCATGTTTCAGAATCCTGAAATAAGAGGTGCAAACCTGAATGAGATATTTGATGAATATACGAATGATCTGAAAGTCAATTTCCAGGATACTTTGAGGGTCTTGTACACATTATGGAATAAAGCGGTAGCTGAAAATAATGACATAAAAGCTGCAGAGATAGATTCCTTGAGAGGGATTCTTTTTCAGAAAAAATTGGATTACCAGGTAGATTTTGTAAGGGGAAATTCATCCAATGTGCTGGCTCCCTTCGTTTTAAATCTGTTCTTCATGGAACTTGATTTTGAGCTTTTTGAGAGTCTTGTGGACGGACTGGATTCACTTTTGAATGGGTCCCTCTATACCAGGCAAGTAAAACAAAAAGTTCAGGCTACTACAGCTACTCTTCCAGGTCAGCCTTTCATCGAATTTTCTTTACCAGATTCAAATGGGATTTACATTCAGTTATCCACTCTGGTGGAACAGGGAAATTATCTTGTTATTGATTTTTGGGCAACATTTAATACGACCTCTATTCTTGAGAAAGAAAAAAAGCAGGAACTTTACAATAAATATTTCAGTAAGGGATTAAGTTTTGTTGGTGTTTCACTTGATACAAACAGAGAGGGATGGAGGAAATCATTGGAAAAGACTGGTCCCACCTGGTTGCAGTTGATCGATATAAAGGGTCGAAGAGGGACAGTGGCAAGCGATTATCTGATCCTGGGATTACCCCTTAAATTTTTACTGGACCCTTCAGGAATGATTATTGCCAAAGTAAAAACAGCAGAAGATCTGGAAGTAGAATTAGATGCAATATTTGAATAAAGAAACAGCCTTATTCAGAATCTATTTAGGTATAGAGCCCTTACTTCTTCATCCAGATTTGCCTTTTACTTTTTCTTATTTTTTGCTTTCAGAGAAGGGGGTTGATCGGGAACATCAAATTTAAAAACATCGGGCCGGTTATAGTGTCCCGCAACATCAAAATCAAACTTAGCCCTTACAACTTCATCCAGGTCAAGATCAGCATAGAGAATTCCTTCCTGATCCCAGAGTGGTCCGGCAAGGATTTTTCCCATTGGAGAAACAATTAGTGAACCACCCCTGCATTCAAGACTCTCATCGCGTTTTAATCCATCTTTCTTGAGGTACTCTTCAGGGATCATA
>JAYEGO010000098.1:0-5052 GCA_034659155.1 Bacteroidota bacterium
ATAAACATCAAGGCTTAATAAATTTGGGTCAATGTTAGTTAATGTCTTGTATTGTATGGTAGTTTCAAGATACTCCAGGTCATTTATGTTATTAGTACCTCCTTTGTCACAGCTACAAATAGCAAACAATATAAAAAATAAATTCAAAAATCTCGTTTTCATTCCTTCTTATATTTAAAACTCCTGCTCTCCCATTTTTTTTAATTCATTAAGTCCATTTTTAACGAAGGCTATTACCACCATTATTTCATTTTCTGATTCATTAACTATTTTATACGATTCAGCAGCAGCAGGAATAACAAATGTTTCGGCATAATTAAACATTTGTACAAAGCCATATTTTGTTTCAACTGAAATACTTTCGCCTTCAACCAGACTAAGCACATGGCAGTTATTCTCTGTTTCTACCTTAACCTCGGTTTTTATATGATAGCGGTACACATCGTAAAAATGTTTCGGATGAGTTGGTAAATGAAACAACTTCCAGCCATTTCCCTTCTTGAGTAAAACAGGTTTTGACATCAATTCTTGTTTTACCTTTTCTCCTTTTCTTTCAAAACAGAGGTTTTCCATTCCTCTCTGAATACTTAAGGAGCGTGGTTTCCCATCCAGGTCGGGGCGTAACCAGTCGTACATTTTAAAGGTAAAAATGTAGGGTGTTGAACTTATTTCAAGAACCATACTGTTTCTCCCGGAAGCATGAATGGTTCCAGGTGGAATCAGGAACAGCTCATGTTTTGAGGCAGGATGTTTCTGTACAAATCTTGTTATATCAACTTCCTTATTCTGCTGAAAACTTTCTGTTAGTGCTTTTTCAAATTCATCAGCTTGAATATCCTCCTGAAAACCCAGGTAAACCACAGCATCATCACATGTGTCTAGAATGTAATAGCTTTCTTCCTGGGTAAAATTTTCACCAAAGTGCTTTTTTGTATACCCGGACTGTGGATGGCATTGCAGCGAAAGGTTCCCTCCGTCAAACGAATCAAGAAAATCAAACCGAATTGGGAATTCAATGCCAAAACGTTCGAAGGCATTTCCTAAAACGGCTTCTGCTTCCTGAAACATAAGACAATCGAAAGAAACTTCTAACATATTACCTCCGCTTTCAAACAATAACCCATTTTCAGGGACAATCAGCTCAAACGACCAGGCATAATTTGGTACATCCTTATTTAGCTCATCAATTTTATTTAAACACCAGTTACCTCCCCACGCACCAGGCTCAAACCATGGGCGCACCCGAAAAAAGTTCTTACTGATTTCTTTTAAGGTTTTTCTTAAATTTTCTCCTTGCATCCATGTTATTTCGCCGGGGCGTTGCCCATCAACAACAATTTCAATATTTCTAAAAATGGTTTGCTTGTGCTTATTCAGTACTACCCAATCAACAAAATAGAACCTTTTGTACATGGGCTTAATGTCGCCGGCTTGTGATGCACCAATATTAGTAACAGACTTTGCCCTTGCTCTGAACTGTAATTCGTTTTTTGGTAAATCAGCATAAATCAGCAGTCCCTCCCAATCTGCTAATGCAGCTCCTATGCCATAAACGATATTACAATCGTATGTTTTATCCGGCTGGATAGTTCGCAATTTCCCGACATTAAAAAAATCTTTTAATTGTAATGTTGACCGTGTCCCAAAAAGAGGATCCTTGCCTCCAAGGAAAGGGGCAATTAACTTATCTATTTCTGCTTCAGGTTTTAGTGCGGTTGAAACATCAACCCAGTTAATAGACCTGCCTGCCTGATCAAAGTATTCCTGTAACTGGTCTTTTATGATTTCAAAAAACACACCTGCATAACCATCTATAACCACAATAGGGTATTCTGCTATTTGTTTATACAGACTCCCGGCACCTAAAAAAACTTTTTTACCACCCATAGAATGTGCCGGGTAGATATTATATTTTCCTTTAACAGCATTTACTTTCCCTGCCGGCATTATAAATTGGCTTGACTTCCTCCAATTCTTCTTATCTATCTCTGTCATTTGCCATAATTTGTTATTCCGTGCTCATTGAAGGCGGAGGGGCTTCAATCCCCCATTTTTTATTGGGTTCCGGGCCCATAATAAAAGTAAGTTTTCCTCCCTTCATAATTTCATCACGGAAGATCCAACAATTATTAATTGCTTCGTCATTAAAATCAAGGGCTTGTATATATCTATTTTCAAAGGAATTATTTACAGTTTCAATTACAAGTTTTTTATCAGGCATATTTGAAAGTTGTATTGTAACCTTTTCAAACTGGGGGCTTCCAAACTGAAACGAAGGATTAGCCGAAGCATGCCCTTGCACATCAAATAGCCCTAAACCTGCCAATACGTACCATGCACCTAATTGTCCCTGGTCTTCGTCTTGCCCAAAACCATATCCGTGCAATGGTTCTGTTCCGTAAAATTCATCGCATATAATACGTGTCCATTTTTGCGTAAGCCATGGTTTTCCCGAATAATTAAATAACCAGGGCTGGTGCAAGCAGGGTTGATTTCCCTGATTATATAGTTTTTGCAAACCCGAGAAGCTGTCAATCTCTTTTCCTCCTCCAAAAATAGTTTTTCGGCTTTCGGTAAAGGTTTTCTCCAGTCGCTCATTAAACAAATCTTTGCCTATAAGCTTCATTAATCCAGCAGGGTCATGCGGCACATACCATGTAAACTGAAAGGCATTACCTTCCTGAAATCCTCGCCAGGGCTGCAAGGGATCAAAATCTTCAATAAAAGTCCCATCTTCATATTTCGGACGGATAAATTTTGTTTCAGTATCAAAAATATTCTTCCAGGCATTCGCCTGCTTCATCAACTGCAGGTAATCTTCTTCTTTGCCCAATTGCTTTGCAAACTGGGCAACAGCATAAGAACTAAAACAAAATTCCAGGGTGTGTGATGCTCCAAAATTAAATACCCATCCGTTTGAAATGGTAGTATCTTTTGATGGAATGTATCCCAGTTTTATCAGGTAATGTAAGTCGTATTTCCCTGACCCAAACGGGCGTTCTTTATATCCCGTTTCATTTTTAAAAGCAGCTTTGTAAGCTTGTTCAATATTAAAAAGTTCAATATTACAATTGTAAGCAGATGCTAAAAGCAAGCCAAAAAAGTTGGTTTGCACACCATTGGAATGTGCTCCGGTTGCCAAACCGTCGTGCATCCAACCTGTTTCATCAGCAAAATCGAGGTTGGTTTGAAGGTATTCTTTAAAGTAATCGGGGTAAACCATTGCCCACAGTTGGCTCAGGTTCCAAAAACCGCCCCACATTCCGTCTGAATTATAGTGATTGTATAATGGGACACCGTTTTCATCCAGACTGATTTGCCCGATTCCTCCATTGTTTTTAGGATATTGCCCATTCACATCACTTGCCAATCCACGCCCCAGAAGTGCATGGTACAAACCTGTATAAAACTTCTTCAAATCCTGATCCCTGCCTCCTTCTGCCTGAATACGCCCCAGCATTTTATTCCATTCCTTACCAGCATTATTATGAGCCTGATCAAATGAAATGTCGCTTGTTTCTGCTAGCAGATTTTTCTTTGCATTCTCGATACTGGTATATGAAAGCCCTACCTTCATTTCAATTACTTCATCTTGTTTTGTGTTGAAAGTTAAATAAAGTCCATTCCCAACTTCCTTTGTTTTACTTATTCCATCACTTATTAAGCTGTCAACAAAAATTCCGACTGATGTTGGAGTTTTGCTTAATTTTGCCGAGAAAAACATTTTCACCCGTTTGCCGGGGTCGCAAAATTTCACATATTCGGGGTAAGTAACTACATAGCCTTCTACTTCATTTTCATTTACTAAAGCAGCATAAGCTTCTGTTACATCGCTACTTTCACCTTGTTTGTGCCCTAGGTCAAAAATCAGCCTCGATTCTTCTGACTCTGGGAAAGTATAACGATGAAACCCTACTCTTTTCGTGGCAGTTATTTCGGCTTTAATGTTGTAATCCTTTAAAAGTACGGAATAATACCCGGGTTCTGAGTGCTCATGTGTTTTATCGAAGCGCGAACGGTAACCATCATCTGGGTTTTCGAGTGAGCCCGGCTTTGTTTTTACCTCTCCGATAGTTGGCATCACAACAAGGCCACCAACCTGAAATTCGTGAAAATGTCCAAATCCTTCAATTGATGAATGCCTGTTATCGTAACCACAAGGTAACCAACTGCCAAAACTATTGTAGGCATTAGTATGAGGAGCCAACTTTGCCATACCAAAAGGCAAGGATGCCGGTGTGTAAAAAAACCATCTGCCATGCACTGATCCAATTTGGGGATCAACGTATTTCACTGCATTAAATATCTCTTTCTCATTTTCAGATTTGCAGGAAAATACAAATACTACAAGGATAATTAAAACAAACTTTTTCATTCTGCTTTCTTTTTGAAAACATAAATCGATACAAACAAGATATATATTGCACAGAAGACAAATACAAACATCCCTGCTGAAAAACTAAACATATCTATAATTTTACCGACAACCGGAGGCACCAAAGCCCCTCCCGAAATCGACATTATCATAAGACCGGAGATTTCATTACTTCTTTCCGGGAATTTCTGAATGGTTAATGAATAAACTAATGGAAAAATATTTGCAGCACTAATTCCAATAAGGAACATAAATAGCAAAGCCATAAATGGTGAAGGTGCATAAATTAGTCCCATGGTAGTTATCAGGGTCAACACAGCTGATCCAAAAAGAAACTTACGTGATGATACAAGCGTTAAAAGCAATGCCCCGGCAAAAGCACCCAACATTTTCCCGAAAAAATACAAGCTTCGTCCTTGCTTTGCCGGTTCAATATCCATTCCTATTTCCGACATAAGGAATTGCCCGGAAGTAGAGTTAATACCAACATCAATTCCCACTACAAAGAAAATAGCAAGCACCATTAGCGTAACATAACCAATTCGTAACAAACTCAGGCAAGAGCCAATTGTTGCCTTTTCCCCGGTAAATTGTTTCTCTTCTATATTAGTGAACCCAAGCCAAATAACAGATAATAATGAAACGCCTCCAAATGCCAAAAGAATTAGTTTCCAGTC
>JAYEGO010000099.1:0-5030 GCA_034659155.1 Bacteroidota bacterium
TTGTTTCAGAATCTGTTCAGTTTGAAACTGTGTAAGTTACAGATCCTGAATTAAATTCAGGATGACGAGAACCAGGCTTTTTGGACACCCTCAATTTTGATCTTTATATAAACGTTTAGTACATCAATAAATTCTCCTCCTTTTTCAAGCCTGCCTGCCGGACAGGCAGGGAGGAGTACCCCATTCTGATAGTGCTGGCTTTGAGTATTTCACCGGGCAGGCTTCAGAATGGGGGGAGGTGGTTGATTGTTAATAATCCAGGCTATTTTCCATAAAAAAGTAAGCCTTGTATATCATAACAAAAAAACCTCCCAATATAATATTGAAAGGTTCAATTTAATTTTGGATTAGGATTATTCCTCAATTTCCAGTAATTCAATTTCAAAAATCAAAGTTGCATAAGGTCCAATATCCTGTCCTGCACCACGTTCTCCATAAGCTAGATCATATGGAACAAACAAACGCCATTTTGATCCAACCTTCATCAATTGTAAGGCTTCAGTCCAACCGGCAATTACTCCATTTACCGGAAAAGAAATAGGTTCTCCCCGCTCTACAGAACTGTCAAATACAGTGCTATCCAGTAAAGTGCCATGGTAATGTGTCTTTACCTTATCGGTTAAGGCCGGAATTGCACCTGTACCTTCAGTAATTACTTCGTATTGCAGTCCGCTTTCCAGAGTAATTACGCCTTCTCTTTTTCCATTATCTGCCAAGAACTCCAGTCCTTCCTTCTTCATATCATCAGCCTTGGCAGCAGATGCTTTTGTAAAGAATTCCTGTAAAAATGCATTGCATTCTTCTTCCGTCATTTGTAGCTCGCCCTCATTCATTGCATTACTAAATCCGTTGTAAAAGGCTTCCAGATCAAGACTGTCAAATCCCTGTTGTAAATAATAAGAACCAGCAGTGACTCCAAGGCTGTAACTGGCTTTCTGCAAATCTGAATCCAATACAGAGTTCTCCACGTTCTTATTTACTTTGCAGGAAGAAACAAGAAGTCCTGCAAAAATGAACAATAGTATACTTTTCTTTAACATTTTAATAATTTTTATTTGTAAATAATTTCGGCAATTATACATCATTCTGTCCCAATAAAAAAGATAATTCACAGAATTATTTGTGATTTATGAAAATAAAGTATCAGTAATAAAACCCTTAATGCATATCTGGCACATATCATATTCTACATTACCCTTCATACTGATCTCAGGTTTTGCAGGTTTTTTAATAATAATCTATCTTAGATGAATAGATTAGATTGGCTTATTTACAAAAAAATTAGTTCTAAAAATCGATTTAAATTTTTTTGATCTTTGTTTCATTCCGAGCTAAATAAAAAAATTCTGATAGTGGCAATCTTTGCAATAGCTATGGGATTTTTAGAAGCAATAGTGGTAGTATATATCAGGGAGTTGTACTACCCTGAAGGATTTTCATTCCCCCTGGAACTGCTACCCCCCAGAATATTTGCAATTGAACTGGTACGGGAATTTAGTACCATGATCATGCTTTTAAGCATTGGTTTTCTTATTGGCAGGTCTGCACTTGAAAAGTTTTCATGGTTTTTATTCAGCTTTGGAGTGTGGGATATATTTTATTATGTCGCTTTAAAAATATTCCTTGACTGGCCTGAATCTTTACTTACCTGGGATATACTCTTCCTTATTCCCATTACCTGGATAGGTCCAGTACTGGCACCACTGATTTGCTCATTGACAATGATCTTCTTTGCTCTTACTGTATTTACCGGTAGTCAAGCACCAAAAAAAATTATATCAGTCTTCTGGTATACAATTCTCCTGGGAGCAATTCTCATATTTTCAAGTTTCATTTTTGACTATACACGATTGCTGATAGGTGAAGGATATTTTAGCAGAGGTGGACCATCACTGCTGAAACCAGGTTTTACCAAGGCTATGCTTAATTACATGCCAGAAAAATTTCAATGGGGTTTATTTATTGCTGGAGAATTATTAATTTTTTCTAGTATTGCTGGATTTGTTTTCATCTCAAAAAAGAAAAATTGAATATCTTGCATAAAATTTCAAGACCCTCCAATACTATTATTAAAACAACATAAGATGAACCAGCCAGTACCATCAATAAAAACATTTACAGGAAAAGCATTTTCCTTTTGGTTTCTATTCTTACTTAGCTTTACAATATCTGGCGAATACAGTTTCGGCCAGGTATCCGATACTGATACAATCAAAGTTGTTGAACCGGAACTTATTTATGCTGATGAGATTGCAAACAAACTTCCTGAAGCAAATTCTGAAATGCGGAAGATCCATAAAAGTCTTATCTCCAACAAGGAACTTGAAATCATTCGTGTAGAATTGGATAGTTTTTTTGTTGATTATGATCTTTTCAAAAAAGAGCTCACGGCCAGTGATACCGGGAAAGTTGAGAGGAGAGAACTTGAAAACCGCATGTATCAGTGGAATCAGAAAAAAATACTGAACAACAGGTTTCAGGCACAACTTAACGACATTCTAAATGAATTAAAAAAGGGTAATGATGCCCTTCAAACAATTGAAAGTACATGGAACCGAAGCCTGGAAGCTTTTCCTGAAGAACTACCAAAAGCAAATAAAGATCTGGTTTCTTCTTTTCTTTTCGATTTAACTGCTATTAACGATACACTTGCAGGTAAGATTCAATTAGTAATGCTGCAATTGGAACGAACAACTGAAACAAACATTAGCATTGATGAAAAACTTTCAACAATCCAGGTAACTGTTGAGGAAATAGAAAATACTCTGCTCAATACAAAAGGCCCTGCACTTCATAGGGTTTTGTTTAATAAAGAAAAAGAAGATAAGATTCTTGGGAGTATTACAGTAAATTTCAAGCGAAATATGCTACCCGTACTGGATTATATGAACAACAACAAATTCCGGTTCCTGATTATTCTATTTATTTTTGTATTCATATATGGGATCCTGATTTTTATTAAGCGTAATACAGATCTGACCCCAAGAGAAGAAGATCAATATTTCCTGATCAACAGGGCACTTAAATTACTTTCACTTCCACTTCCAACTTCAATTTTCATTTCCCTCATCATAACCAGGTTGATGTCCCCGCTTGCACCGATAGATTATTATAAAATTATTTTTGTGCTAACACTTATACCTCTCATGATCCTGATACCAAAACTGCTTGATAAAGCATTGAATAAATATATATATGGTATTGGCATTATTTTTCTTATAGCAAACCTGGTAGACCTTACTTTGTATGGCTTTATTCTTAGTAATCTATTTTTAATACTTCTTGCTATTGCATTAGTTTTTGGATTGATTGATTTTCTAAGGAATAAAAGTACCAGTCTGATTTTTATGCAAAAATTCACCCGGAGTTTTCTAAACGGGTTTATTTTTCTTTCCATATTTATCCTCTCATTGACAATAATCTCAACATTTTTTGGCTACTATGTATTTGAGGAGTTTATTATCAATGCTTTTATCTGGGTATACTTTAGCATCTTCCTGTTTTATACTGCTAACATAATACTTTCAGGCTTTGTTGACCTGTTAATACTTAGCAGGTATATGCAAAAATTCAATGTTTTCAAGAAATATGCCACAGACATTTCATCATGGTTTATTAAGACTCTAAATATCCTTACAATGCTTTTATGGGCTTACGTGGCAGCCATTCTTTTTAAAGTAGATAGATTCTTTGAGGCTGCATTTCAAAAGATATTGGATTTCGGTATTAATACTGGAAATATAGATTTCTCTGTTGGACACCTGGTTATCTTCATAATCACTATTTGGATCTCCTTTTTGATTGCAAGAGTATTGCGTACAGTATTGGAAGAAGACGTGCTCAACAAGCTTAAGCTTGAACGCGGAGTTCCAAGAGCCATATCTATATTGGCAAAGTATTTGGTTGTCATTTTTGGTTTCTTTATTGCCGTAGCTGCGGCAGGGATGGAACTTAATAAACTGGCTTTTATATTTGGTGCCCTTGGCGTTGGTATTGGATTTGGCTTACAAAGTATAGTGAATAATTTCATTTCCGGATTGATTCTCCTGTTTGAACGCCCCATACATATTGGAGATACCATTGGAGTGGGAACCCTTGAAGGAACCGTGAAAAGCATAGGTATGCGGGCCAGTGTGATCCAGACCTTCGACCGCTCCGAAGTGATTGTCCCAAATGGCAACCTGGTTTCTAACGAAGTAATCAACTGGACCCTATCGAATAAAATGAGACGACTGGAGATAAAGGTGGGTGTGGCATATGGAAGTGATATCGAACAGGTATTAAAAATCCTGAAAGAATGTGCAGAATCGCATGAACTGGTACTGAAAGATCCCCCACCCTATGTGTGGTTTACAAATTTCGGGGACAGCTCACTGGATTTCCGATTGTTATTTTTCTATCCACAATACAACGGAGGATTGACAGTAAGAACTGAAGTTGCAAGTGCAGTTGACAAGGCCCTTAAAAAAGCCAAAATCACCATACCATTCCCACAAACAGATGTTCACATTAAACAAGAAAATACGAAAACTATTAAATAACGTGAGCTCAATATAAATAATAGACTTACTTATTAGAAAATAAACTTACATGTGAGAAAATTTATTAATTACCTTCGGTGTTGAATTAAGTTTGGTAATTGTTTCGAAATTCGTTGTTCTTGGTGTTTTCTTGGTGCCTTAGAGTCTTCGTGGCTGCTCTATCTTTCTTGCCACCAAGGCTCCAAGGCTCCAAGTTTCACAAAGTGAAAGCTATTGTTAGGTTTATTAGCATATATTATGTCGAACTCACATTAAATAGAGATCTATAATGAAGAAAATAGCCTTATCTATTATCCTTTTAATCCTTGTGGCTCAAGCCAACAACGCGCAATTTTCTGCTACCTTTTTTATCCTGTCTGCTGACCAAGCTGCAGTTTCAGGCCAACTATATGTTCAGGACCATTTATACAGGATGGATTTTCATCAGGGTGGTGAAGAAAGTATTATTATTGACACGAAAAAAGCTATGAGTACCATTCTTATTCCTGC
>JAYEGO010000100.1:0-5024 GCA_034659155.1 Bacteroidota bacterium
GAAAAAGTAATTACCGGGAGCAATAGTATTGATTATTCCTGCAAATAATGTATCACTTTGGTTCCTTGCCAAAGGACCTGGTAATATCGCATTATATGTAAGAGATCCGGTTGGAGTATTTACATCAACATTTACAGGGATATTTGTCTGAGCATTTACTCCAAAGTTTTTTATGACTATCTCAATCGAATCATTAACATTACCACATGTTTTATCAACAGGTTTATTAAGCCATGTAACTCCAACATCATTAAGAGCCGAAGTATAAGTAAGGTTCCATCCCGGAGCGGTCCTGAAATTATCAGAAACAAAATAAAAATATGCAGAACCACCACTTGTAATAATACTGTTAGGCAAAGTATCACCACTTAAAGCAAGTAACAACGGAGCTGTGTCATCTGCGCCATCGTAAACATAAAGACTATCTTCACCTTCTATTGTAGAAAAAGAGTCAAACTCAATAAATATTGAAGTCGCATTTGTGGGTTGTAATAAATACTCACAATTTGAACAGTTACTGTAATTTGTAAAATAACCTGATAATGGAGACCCGTCATTAAGTGTCCCAGATGGGTCTGTAACAATAGTAATTTCGTCACATACCGGATCTAAACAATCAGGATATGCATTTATTATTGCAGCTTGAGTGTAGGTATAATCTCGTGAGCCAGGGGTAAGATCATCCAGATAAAAATATCCATTATAAGAACCACCCCATCCCCAATTGAAATGGAAATGGTCGGGTCCATCATATCCGTCACAATTAAAAGCATGACCTGAACCAGAATCAGGATAACCTGAATAATAAAGTGGATGACCCAGGTCTAATTCACTTTTGATAAGATTTTTCCAGGCAGAATCTGTAAAACTATATTTTCTTGCCAGGTATAAAGTATGTGAATAATCAAAAAATCGCTTAAGCGATGATGCTGCTGTGCCAGAATATGCCCCAGAACCACTTGTTTTATAATTCATATTTACAGCTACTCCACAATGGTAGAGTAATGTGGCAAGAGCTGTATTATACTGGCCTAAAGAATTTGGCATAGAAGCCCAATCATAATATGTATCTGCAAAATTAGCTGTCTGAGTTCCATAATTCCAATGATCATAGCTGTGTTCATCCGAACCATAATCCGGATAATTCCAGTATTTCATGATTTGTGCCATGGCAACAGCAACACAACCAACCCAGACATGACCATCTTGTCCTGCTACATCCGCCGGACACAATTCATTATAATATTTCCCTTGATTCCAATTAGTAGATAGCAAGGGGGTTATACCTTTAACTGCATCTGATTTTAGGAATATGGGTTTCGAACTGTATTTTAACCAGGAGTCTTTTACTTCCTTATTTGCCCTGATATTATTCTTTCTGATATAGTCAATCTGTTCAGTATAATGCTTCATCCACTCAATAAAGGCAGGTGGTTTTTGTTCTGTTAACATGTAGTCTTTTTCATAAGAATAGCCCAAAACAGGAAATGTTTCATCTTCCGCAGATACTATAATATAACCAGGTTGGTTTTTAAAACTAAAAATATAATACACTGCTTCATTATTACTTTTTTGGGTATGCAGACATTGTAATTCAATAGTTGAATAAGCTGCCTTTTTCCGGGTATTGATTTTTTCGTATATGAAGTTTTTACCTGTATTCTTTGCCATACTGGTATCAACTATACCTGCACTAGCAGCACTTACAATTAAAAACCAGGCTCCAAGAATAAGAATTATACGTTTCATTATATTTCGTTTGTTGATCCATAATACTAACTTGGAATAGCTTGAAAAGGTTGCATGCAAAAGTAGGGACAGCTTCCGACTTAATTGTCTTTTTTAGGTCTGCCCATTGGTTTACTTCTCAAATTTCGGCTTGTTTTAGATTCCAGTTCTTTAATAAACTGATTATTTCCAGCAGGTCTACCATTAGAGGTACATTTTATGATATTTGAAATTTTCTCATCATTTGAATCTTCGCGTAGATATTCATTCCAATTATCTATCTCTTTTAGATATTTGGAATAATCAGACAATATATCATCATCTTCAATATTATTATGAATATGAGCTTTTGCACTTGACCATCGATATTTTTCAGCCGATTTTACAATACCTGCTTTTACAGGATTATTTTCAATATATCTGAGAACTTCATATAAATGATCATTATCCAGGGGGCAGGAATAATACCTGTCTTGCCATAAATGACCACGTTTCCCAAGCTTTTTATTAAAGTATTGAGAATACCTCATACTAATCTGGTTAAACATAATTCCCAGCGAATCACTTTGGTATGGGACAACAGCAAAATGTATATGATTATTCATTAAACAATAAGCAAGTACTTCTACCTTTTGCGTTTTAACATATTCAGCTACTAAGGATAAGTACTTTACTCTATCGCTATCACCAAAAAAGATATTTTGTTGATAATTTCCTCTTTGGGTAATATGATGAGGAACCTCCGGGATTACTAATCTTGCAATACGTGGCATTTTATTAATCAAGTTTTCACCAAAGATAGGCAATTCCATAATAAAGTAGGTAGCTGTCCCTACTTTTTATTGAAAAAGATCTTTATCTCTAACCAGCAATAATATAGCAGAATGGGGTACGATAACATATTTTTCATTATTAAAAAATATTTCGTAGCCACTGTTCTGAAGATAAATAACCAGGTCTCCTTCCTGTGGTTGTAGAGGAACATATTTGACCTCATCTTTCTTATCTTTCCATGGTTCGTCAATATCAGCAATGGCAGGAATTGGGTAGCCCGGACCAACTTTCACTACATAACCACTGTGAATTCTCTCTTTTTCCTGAACTCCTGGAGGCAGGTAGAGACCAGAACTGGTTTTTGTTTGTGCTGATTTTGGTTTAATCAATAATCTGTCGCCGACAGCGATCAGCTTTTCCAGTCCTTTATCTTCAATATTTAATGTCATGTTTTCTAATTTAGTCTATCACAAATATACATTATAGATAGTAGATTCAAATTACTCGTATATCAAAAGGTTTAGAGCATAAAAAGAAACCTGGTTTTTTCTACTAATTTGATTTTTCTAATTTTACCATTGAGGAAAAAACTAAAACTATGGAAATCCATTTTATTCTTATAGAACCAGCTGTTCCTGAAAATATTGGTGCCAGTGCACGCGCCATTAATACTATGGGCTTCAAATCTCTTCGCCTTGTAAATCCTGTGAATTTCCCCAATGAAAAAGCAAACTGGCTGGCACATGGTTCCATGGATATTCTGGAAAAAACAAAACTTTTCAAAAACCTGGAAGAGGCAAGCCATGACCTTGACTTTATAATTGGAACCAGTGCAAAAAAAAGAAGTGTAAAATATGATTATTATCCTGCTTCAAAATTGAAGGAGATAATTCAAAATAAGGGATCTGCCATTCAGAATCTCGGAATTGTCTTTGGCAGGGAAGAATCTGGTTTAACAAATTCAGAACTGGGAAGTTGTGACCTGGTATCCTATATCCCTTTGGCTTCACCTTATCCTTCTCTTAATCTTTCCCAGGCAGTTATGCTATTTGCATATCATTTATCACAACTTGACGAATCACTAAAATTTCACAATCCTAACACCCGTACTCCCTCCTATTCTATACTAAAAACAAGAATAGAAGAAATCCTTCAATCTATAGGAATGGATCCAACAGGTGCGAAGTATAATAGAATTTTTGAAAGACTTTCCATTGTAGGGGAGAAGGATATAAAACTCCTGCATTCTATTGCAATTGAGCTTATAAAAAGGCTGGATTAGAAAAATGGGTTAAGTACAAGCTTGCCGAGGGGCCTGCCCTGAACTTGTCGAAGGGTCAGGACATATCATATCCTGAAATATAAACAGGTTTATCAAGGAATTCCCGTTTTTCCGTCTCTGTTTGATTGAAAAACTTTATCCTTATTATTCCCGGTAGTGTTCCTAAAATCCTGGTTAGAAAACCCATTCTAACTGCTTTCTTTACCTCCTTATAAATCCTGCTCCTGCTATCAAACCAGGAAATAGCAACTTTCGTATTAAATTTAGCACAGACAGATTCAAAAAGGGGTATCAGATATTTTTCACATCCTGGCTTATACCATATTCCATCAAAAGAAACAAAACTGATTTTCTTTGCCTGGATTAGGCTCTTGAGAACTGGTAACATGGGTATTACTTTAAGAAGAAGCCAGCCTGAAAAACCAGGCATTTCAATTATTTCAAAATCTACCAGGGAGGACTGAACTCCGGCAATAATTTCCCCATCTTTTTTATACACAAAATAATGATTGTTCAATGGAATGTAATCAATAAAAAACAAGCTATGGTCCCTATAGATTCCCCGAATCTTACTCATCATGTTTTTTCTTTCCTCTTTGGGAAGGGATTGCACATTCTTATGATATTTTGGGAAAAAACGGCTGAAAGGCATGGTACGAACTTCTCCAAGGGTTTGATAACCCATAGTTTCACTAAAATCCAAAGATCGTTCATTCTCCTTTTCAATAAAAGCATAAGAAACAGTCTTAAATTGTTGCAAGTCAGGATCCTCAATAAATTGATCCATCCGGTCAAACTGCTCCTTCAATTGATCTTTCAAAACGAATTGTTTATCCTTTTCGCCTCTACTTTGTTTCTTATCGTGTTTCTTCGACCGCATTGGAGAGAAAATGGCAAAATACCGGATAAAAAATGCATTGCTCCGGTTCTCTCCAGTTTCCACAAGTCTCTGAACAAGGCCAACTGTGCCTAATAACCTGTGTCCTTTACGCAAAGTAAGGAATATGGTCTTCCCAATCTGATCGAGTTTCCCCAGCACCCCAATATGCCGGTACCGCATTCTTCCGGGTGTGCCCAATACTACCCTGGAAATATGTTTCCGTATATCATCACTGTCACCATGGACGGCTTCTATTTTCAAATCATGATATTGCAGCATTCTCTAAATTCTTAAATTCACCCAAAAGCAAAGTTGAGAGAAACAAAGTAATCCCCAAAATCACAATTTCACTCTTGAGAC
>JAYEGO010000101.1:0-4964 GCA_034659155.1 Bacteroidota bacterium
TACCTCCTATATTAATGCCTTTTCTTTGACCCACAGTAAAAAAATGTGCTCCCGTATGGTCCCCTGCTTTATCCCCATCAGATGGAACAAAAGATACCGGCCTGGCCATTTCTGAGAGTTTCTCGTCGGAGACATCATCACCTGGGTATGAATTTGGAAAAGATGTAAAATCTATATCTTTAGGTATTTCAATTATATCTCCCTTTGTTGCTTTTAATTTTTGCTGAAGAAAAACGGGGAGATCCACTTTCCCAACAAAACAAATCCCCTGAGAATCTTTACGGGTAGCAGTTGCCAGTTTTTGTTCTTCTGCAACTTTTCTAACTTCCGGTTTTTCTATTTCTCCAAGTGGGAATATAGATATGCCTAACTGCTCCTGGGAAAGCTGACACAGGAAATAGCTTTGATCTTTGTTGCTGTCCTTTCCGGCAAGCAGTCGATAAATAGTTTCACCCTCAATATTTAATTCTTCAATCCTTGAATAGTGACCGGTGGCTACTTTTTCAGCTCCCAGTCTTTTAGCTTCTTTTACAAATAAGTCAAATTTCACCTCCCTGTTGCAAAGAACATCCGGATTTGGAGTCCGGCCTTTTTCATATTCACTGAACATATAGTCTACAACCCTTTCACGGTATTCTTTACTTAAATCTATGGTGTGGAATGGGATTTTTAATTTTTTTGCAACCATCTCCGCAAAAAGAACATCCTCATCCCATGGGCAGTCACCAGTCAGAACGCCTGTAGTATCATGCCAGTTTTTCATAAACAAGGCTATAACTTCATAGCCCTGTTTTTTAAGCATGTATGCTGCAACACTGCTATCTACTCCTCCCGATAAGCCAATGACTACTTTTTTCATCCTGATCTGTGATCAATTGAACTGCAAAATTAGGAAAAAAACACGATTGCATTAAGAATATCATTTTGCTATTTGAGTATTCTTTGTAGGAGGCTGTCCAAAAAGTTAAAAAGTACGTCATTCTGAACTTGTTTCAGAATCTGTTCAGTTTGAAACTGTGTAAGTTACAGATCCTGAATTAAATTCAGGATGACGAGAACCAGGCTTTTTGGACACCCTCTGTGTTTCGAAGAAACACTCGATGAATTACCTGAGGGTACAAATGAAAATCCCTTCAGGATTTAAGCGACTTTGGAAAGTCGCTCTACATAACTTCCGTTTAACATAGACAATAGTCCTGCAGCGATAAGCTAATAATATAAGAGCTTGCAAGCTTATAAAGCTTCCTTGAATTTTTGAGCTATCCACTCAGGAGTTTTGCGGTTGACTGTTACATTTAGTTTCATGTTGAACTTATTTTCTGTGGGAGCTGGTAAAACAATCTGTTCTTTCAGGAGAGCCGATCTGAACTTTTTAGGATCTGTTCCCTTAATGTACAGGTTGAATACATTGGTTCCGTTGGGTATATGTTCAAACTGCAAATTTGAATTCTTGTTCAGTAAACTAAATAGTTGATCTGCATTTTGAATGGCCAGTTTGTAGTTCTCAAGAAATGAGTCTGCATACTTCAATGCAATAACTGCAAATGTCCATACCTGAGACATGCCTCCTCCAAACATTCTTCGTGTATGGTAAAGATCTTTTGTAAACTCCCTGGATCCTGCCAGGATAGCTCCTGATGGAGCATTAAAATCTTTATACATGGAGATATAAACTGTGTCGAACAATTCAGCGTATTGATGGGGCAAGATTCCAGAGTGTGCACTGGCATTGAATAATCTTGCTCCATCCAGGTGCATCCCAATATTCCTGCTACGTGCATAATCAGATATCTTTTTCATTTCTTCAAATGGGAATGCCTGGTTGTTATGCCTTCTGACCGGCGACTCAATTGAAATGGCTCCAATTGGAGTTTTTACTTTATTTGCGCTGTTTTTTTCAACAACTTGCAACACATCAGCGAGTGTGAATGAATATTTCCCTGCCTGTACGGGGATGGGGTTTAAACCACTTAAATTTTGAGTGCAATCACCTGAATCCCTGTAGATGTGGCTATCAGATTGCACAATTACTCTTTTACGTTTGCCAGCAAGCTTACGAATGGCAATATGATTGGCAAGTGTACCTGTTGGCATAAAAATGGCACTTTCTTTACCAAGCAAAGAAGCGAATTTTTTTTCAAGCTCTTCAACGCTGCCTCCATTGCTGTAATAATCAATTTCTATTTTGTTTTCTTTAGCCATTTGATAGAGCTCCCAGGAGTATTCCAGGGGACTCATATCTATTCCATCCCTGATAAATTTCACTGTAGATTGTAAAGACTTAAGTTCTTCATCAGTTTCTTTTGAAGCAGGAAATCTGAATCCACTTGCCAGACCCCCTGCAAGTAGGCCGGAATTTACCAGGAAAGATCTTCGATTAATTAAATTCATATCTAAAAGTATTTGATATTTTGACTTTTATACTAAGTATAAGTATACATTTAAAATATTATCTGCCGTGAGGTTCTAATAGGGGAAGTTTTTCACCATTTTTAACGAATCTGTCGAACCACATACGTACCTGCCGGTCTACTTCTTTATTATGTTCGTTTAATCCATGATCACCACCCTCCAGCATTACCAACCTGTAGGGAACTTCCGCATTATTGAATGCTTCGGCAAGATCTAAAGCCATTTGTGGTACAACACGCCAATCGGAAGTGCCATGGAGCATTAATATTGGAGTGTTCTTTGATATCTTTTCTATATTAAAAATGGCAGATCTTGCATTCAGTGCTGATTCCTTGTTATTATCATAATCAGGTATAAGATCCTGATAAACCTCTTCCATGTCCGGTCTTGTTTCTATCATCATATAAAGATCTGACAATCCTCCACCTACACAAGCGGCCTTGAATTCCCCGGTTCTCATCAAACTGAGATAGGTCATCATTCCACCCCGGCTCCAGCCATATAGACCAAGCTTTTTAGGTTTAACATTTTCTAGCTCTTTGAGAAAAGGTATCAAGTTCAGAACATCATTTACATCCTTTCCACCAAACTCCTCTCTTCCTTCTCCGCCATCATTTCCCCTGTACTGGCTGGCTACAACCACATAACCCCAGCTAGCTACTCTGGCAAGTATAAAGGCTGCTTTTCTGTTATTCAATTGACCGAATTCTTTGTTCCCACCTCGATTGTAAATTATGGCAGGGTAAGTTCCCGGTTGAATGGGGGAAGCCATGTATCCAATCACTTCCAGGCCATCACTCAGGTATGAGATTTTTTCAATCTTTACGTTGTCTAGATACTGATAATTTGGTTTTAATACCGTTTGTTTATCAGACTCCAAGTATACAATATCTTGTAGATCTTTATTTGAAAGCAAGTCAAGCTGTTCCCTGAAAATAATCTGCCCATTCTGCCCCAGGGCAGAAGCAGTGAGAAATAATGATAGACTTATTATAAATATCTTTTTTATTTTCATGTCTCAAAACATTTAAATTATATTGACTAAAGTGACTAAAATGCCTTTAGTGACCTGTACGCTTTGTTCTAATTTGTGTATCATATATTGGACTAACTAACATTTCGTCCCTATGGGACTTAGATTGGGTTGTTTTTTTTATTCTATAAATATTTTGTCCCTAGGGGACAAAAAATACTAATTCAGGTGATTTGTTCGAAATTGCTAATATTAAAACTATGAACAATTACTTATTTAGTTTTACTTTTTCTACTAATTCTTAATCCCATAGGGATGATATATTTTTAGAAAGAACTTTAACACTATATATTGAGTCCCTTAGGGACGATATATATATTCATATTAATTTTTTGTATAATAATTCATAGCAAAGCCGAACTGTATCCTCATCTTTACTTTTTTAGCAAGCTGTCCCTGTCCACAATTTCCCCTCTCAACACCAGGAGGTATATATCCTGCAAATTATCCAGGTCATCTAATGGGTTTTTATTAAGGATCAAAAGGTTTCCAACAAAGTCCTTTTCTATCTTTCCGATTTTCCATCCAAAAGCCTTATTGAAATTGGATGTTGCTGTAGCAAGAGCTTCGCTAATTGAAAGTCCTATTTTTTGCAGAGATTGCAATTCTGTGTGAAGTGATATTCCTGGCATGGTTCCCCAAACATCAGTGGCACTTCCGGCAAGATATTTTGCACCATTGTTGTAATAAGTTTTCTCAATCATATATTCACTGACGGCCATCCGGGTGTAATTTGCCTGAGCTAAAGAATCATAGATATGATTTCCTGACTGCTTATCAGCGGGATTATTGATGTCTTTTTCATCTATTATGCTTGCAATTGGAAAGTCCCAGGGATTTTGATGTTCCGGGAGGTCAAGGAACAGAAGGCTAAAAGTTGGCATTATGTAGGAATCAGATGCCCCCAGGATCCTGGCATGCTTTACCAGGGCTTCATCTCCTTCTTTCAGGGAATATAAGTACTGATAGTACTTCCATTTCGGACTTTCCACATCATCACTGAATGGCTCCCTGGCCACAGCCATCGCCATATCTTCAGGTGCTACATCCAGAGAATACCTGGTAGTGTGAACAAAAGCTTCCACACCAATTTCGATACCTTCCTTGTAAGTGGTATAACCCAATTCTCCAATACAAGCCATTCCAAGTTCTTTGGCCCTGGCTTTTATGGCCTTCACCTGCTCAGGTTTTAGAGCATACTTCAGCAGTGCAACTTTAAATCCCTGCTCATATAGTTTTTGAAGATCACTTAAGTGTTTTTCTGTAGATTTCATGTCATCTCCAACCGATTCTAACATATAAATGTCAGGTTGGGGATCGGCTTCCCGGAAAAACTCACCACGCCTGCCTCCGTCTACCCCAATAATGGAAGTAACCCCCATATACAAATAAGCATTTGCATAAGCCTGGTTATTTTGCACTGCGAAGCCATCAATAAGTCCGGGCATTACATATTTTCCTGAAGCATCAATAATGGAAGTTTTTGGTGGGAAATTCTCATTCCCCGACAATGCTCCAT
>JAYEGO010000102.1:0-4939 GCA_034659155.1 Bacteroidota bacterium
AGCCTGTTGCCGCGGCTTCATTGTCGCAAGTTCATTTAGCTGAATCAAAAGAAGGGGAGAAACTCGCGGTAAAAGTTCAAAGACCTCATATTGAAGAGATAATACGGGCAGATTTAGATATCTTATACGTGTTAGCTCAATTAGCAGAAAAACATATCGAAGAAAGCAGGCTTTATAATCCCACGGCAGTTATTAATGAATTTAAAAAGACGATTTCAAGAGAAATAGATTTTAGTGTAGAGGCAAAAAATATTGACAGATTCCGGCGTAATTTTAAGGATGATAATACGGTATATATTTTAAAAATGATTAAGCATCTATCTACGAAAAAAATCTTAACGATGGAGAGGCTCGAAGGAATAAAGGCGAACAATGTAATCGAGATAGAACGTCTTGGGTTAGATAAAAAACAGATAGCGGTAAATGGAGCAAATGCTGTTTTGAAGCAAGTTTTTATTCATGGATTTTTCCACGCGGATCCTCATCCCGGAAATATCTTTGTTTTAAAAGACGGCTGTATTGCTTTTTTAGATTTTGGTATGGTTGGGTGTATTGATGTAGAAACAAGAGAACAGCTTTCTGATATTTTAGTTGCTATAATTCATCGGGATGTAAAAGGGATTATCGAGGCTTTTATATCAATGGGAGCTCTTGAACAGGATGCTGATGTTAAAAGTTTGAGTGTGGACATTACAGGCTTTGTAGAGAGTTATTACGAAATTCCTTTAAAAGAACTCAGGATGGATCATTTTCTACCTGATTTAATTACTATAATTTCGCAAAATCGAATCAAAATGCCTGCAGATTTCTTTCTTTTAAGCAAAGCTTTGATAACAATTGAGGGAGTAGGCAAAAAGATATACCCTGACTTTAATGCTATTGCTCAAGTAAAACCTTTTGCTGAAAGTCTGATAAAGGAACGATATAGCAGGAAAAACATAATCAGGAGATTAAAAGGTTTTTTTAAAGGGTTGTATATTCTTACGAATTTGTTGCCCAGGGATTTGACCTTAATTCTAAAGAAGATGAAAACAGGGACTCTCAGAGCAGAGTTTGAACACAGGGGATTGGAGAATTTAATTCATGTGCTTGATAAAGTCAGTAATAGAATTTCTTTTAGTATGATTATCGCGGCAATAATAATAGGATCTTCTATTATAATGCAAACGGATAAAGGCGCGATGTTATTTGGTTTTCCGCTATTGGGTATAGTTGGATTTATTGTGGCCGGAATCATGGGGTTATGGTTGGCTGTTTCTATATTGCGTTCTGGGAAGTTATAAAATGAGACTTTTTAAAAAGAAAAATAAAATAGGATTGGCGTTAGGAAGCGGCTCGGCAAGAGGATTAGCTCATATCGGAGTTTTAAGGCTATTGAAAGAGAAAAACATATCTATCGATGTGATAGCAGGCTCAAGTATGGGCGCGCTTGTTGGCGCCTGTTACGCGAGAAATGGAGATATAACAGATCTTGAAGAAACAGTATTAAATCTTGACTGGAAGCAATCAGCTCAGCTCGCAGATCCAAATTTAGCTTTGCTTTTTAAAGGGGTTATCCATGGTGAGAAAGTTAAAGAGTTGTTGAAGACTGTTATAGGAGATGTAAAATTCAGGGATCTGAAAATTCCTTTAGCTGTAGTTGCCACCGATGTCAATAGAGGTGAAGAGGTAGTAATAAAGGAGGGGTCAGTTATTGAGGCGGTCAGGGCAAGTATTTCTATTCCTGCTATCTTTATGCCGGTAAAACTTAATAACAGATTTCTGATTGATGGCGGGATAGTCAATCCTGTTCCAGTAAATGTGGTTAAGGATATGGGCGCAACATTTGTTATCGCTTGCAATGTAATCCATAAGCTTCAAGGAAAAAGTCCTATTGGCTCTGCGAAGGGACAAAAGTCTTTATTGCCAATTTCTAAAATACAGATTAAAAATACAGCTTTGGGAGCACTGAATAATAAAATCGATAAACTTCTTCTTGAAAATAAAGATAAAATTGAGAATTTCCAAAAATTTATAAATGGATTTAAAGAGAAAATTTATGGAGGAGCTCAAAAAGTAGATCCAAATACACCGAGTATCTTTGATACCATAATACAAGCGATTTATGCTATGGAGTACGAAATAGCAAAGTTGAAAGTAAAAGAGGCGGATATAGAGATAACCCCAAATACCAAACATATTGCATTGTTGGAGTTTTATCGAGGGAAAGAGGCAATCTTAGAAGGGTATAAAGCAACAAACAAGACTCTTTCTAAGAAAGATATTTCACTATTGAGCAAATAAGGCAATTTAATTTTGAAAAGCTGTTTTTATCTTTAAACAGTGGTAATTACTAGTTTTTAGCTTTTCCCTGATTGGCAACCGCGTTCATTGCTTTTGCTATTGCTTCCTGATCTCCCAGATAGTAGTGTTTGATCGGCTTTAAATCAATATCAAGCTCATATACAAGCGGAATGCCTGTAGGAATGTTCAGTTTAACTATTTGTTCATCAGAGATGTTATCCAGGTATTTAACCAGAGCGCGCAAGCTGTTTCCATGAGCGGCGATCAGAACTTTTTTTCCTGATTTTATCACAGGCGCAATAGTCTCATGCCAATACGGAAGAAAGCGGGCAACAGTATCTTTTAAGCATTCAGTAACAGGGATATCCTTTTCAGCCATATCTTTATATTGCGGGTCATTGCCCGGATAACGCTGGTCTGTTTTTTCAACCACCGGAGGGGGAATGTCATAGCTTCTTCTCCAGATTAAGACTTGCTTATCTCCGTATTTAGCCGCGGTTTCCGCCTTGTTCAATCCTTGCAACGCGCCATAATGGCGTTCGTTTAATCGCCAGGAGCGAAAAACCGGTATCCACATCAGATCCATATCTTCAAGCGTAACCCAAAGCGTTCTGATCGCACGTTTTAAAACAGAAGTAAAAGCGATATCAAAGCTATACCCTTCGTTTTTTAGTGTAATCCCTGCTTCTTTAGCCTCAATAAGGCCTTTCTCGGAAAGATCCACGTCTGTCCAGCCTGTAAACTTATTTTCCTTATTCCAGGTGCTTTCTCCATGTCTAAGCAATACAACTTTATACATAATAAAATCCTCCTTTAATGAGGTCATATTTTACGGAGTTTAAGTGATCGCAAAATATATGACCGAATTAATCCCGCCGTTTTTTGGCGGGATAAGACTTCGAAACATATTGTGCTAATGATATGATTTGATACAATTACTTTTTTGCAATTATACAATTTTTACATAGTGATTTCCAGTATTATATTTGTTTTGCATTTAAATACTGCAAATAGTAAAATAATTGTATTAACCCAGAATTTGCATCAGCACGCGGCGAATAGAACTAATCTTTTGGGCTCAAAGAAGTTACAAAAAGCCTCGACAAACAAAAAAGTGTGCCTGCGTTTTTTGTAACTTTTTGATCTCCAAAATGTTAGCACTCTTCATCCACGTCTAATGCAAAATCTGGGTTAAAGAATAATTTTTGCTTAAGAAATTGTAACTATAATACGAGCAAGAGGTTTCTATTTCATGAAGAAACAGGATTGCTCAAAGAATGTACGCTTGAGGATCTAAAAGAGGATTGATTCTTTCTTCAACTTTAGAATATAAGGTGAATAAGAATAATGATCAAAAAGAAGATTATTTTAGATGATATTAAAGATGAGGATCTTCTCTTAATCAGGATTAGAGATTTGCCGATAAGTATCAAAGGTAGCTGGCTTGAAGAATGTATCAATGAGCTTTATAACGAGCTGGATGATAAGGGTGTAGAATTTAAGCCTGAATGTTATCTTGCCGATGAATGGCTTGCTCCTGATAGAGAACCGGTAGTCGGCATTCCTTTTTTCCTTGCTCATCCGGTTTTGATTCGGCTTGAAAGACAGATGATGCTTGATGTCGAAGGCGGAACAAAAGCCTGGTGCATGAAACTCCTGCGCCATGAAACAGGACACGCGATAAATTATGCTTATAAACTTTATAATAAGAAAAAATGGCAGGAACTGTTCGGCCATTTTAACAAAGAGTATAAGGATACGTATCGTTTTCGTCCCTACAGTAAAAGTTTTGTCAGGCATTTGGAAGACTATTACGCGCAGTATCACCCGGATGAGGATTTTGCCGAAACTTTTGCCGTCTGGCTTACTCCTCAAACAGATTGGATTAACGATTATAAAAGCTGGAAAGCGCTGGGGAAGCTTAAGTTTGTCGATGAATTGATGCGTAATTTGAAAAATAAACCGGCATTAGTAAAAAAAGGAAAGAAATACTGGCAGGCATCAAAACTTACTTCTATGCTTGGTAATTATTATAAGAAAAAACGCCATGCCTACGCCGAGGACTTCCATGATTTTCATGATGTTAATCTAAAAATCATCTTTTCAGAAAAAAATCAGGATGAAAAGCCCAGACCACTTGCCTATAAACTGATAAAAAAGCACAGAAAGACATTGATTAACAGTGTTTGGAAATGGACAGGAGAGAAAAAATACATCATTGACGGCCTGCTTAAAATTCTTATTGTCCGCTCCAAGTATCTAAAACTGGTTATTGCTGATGATCAGGCGATGACTTTGATAAAGATTACAACATATATCAGCAGTTTAATGATGAAATATATGTATACAGGGAGGTTGAGAGGGAAGAAATGAAAAAACGCTTGAAAGTTTTACTGGTGTTTGATACGCCTGCACCTCGGCCGCGGGATTATACTTATGTTGATGAATTCCAGGATATCGATTGGAATACAGAAAGCCATGTCTATAACGCGCTTGTTGAAAACGGACATGAGGTAAGGATGATCGGCATATGTAAAGATCTAAACATACTGCTTGATGAGATAAAAGAAAACAGGCCGGATGTGATTTTTAATCTGGCGGAAGTTTTTGACTCTAAAGCCTCTTTAGATAAAAATTTTGTCGGGTTTTTAGAAAT
>JAYEGO010000103.1:0-4911 GCA_034659155.1 Bacteroidota bacterium
TGCGATATAGGGAAATCAAGGCTAAAGGGATTAATGTAGACCATGTCAATGGACTTGATTCAAAAATATATCGACAATTGAAACTAACTCCAGACAACTATATTGTAATTGAAACCGGAGACGATGAACAAAACCTGAAAATAAGCCAAATGCTCAGAACAGATTTTCAACATAAAAATATAATCTCAAGGATTAGCCGGTTTTCACAAAAACAAAGTTTTGAGCAATTGGGCATAGAAACGATTGATGTTACACAGATATTGGCCACAGCCATCGAAAATCTGATTATACGACCCACAACATACCATGCGCTCGTGGAATCATTTGAAAATTTTTGTGTCGAAGAAATTCAAATTACAAATATCAAAATTGATGGGTTGCAGCTTAAACATATCCCTTTCCATACAGATGCCGTATTGATAATGATCAAACGTGAAAATAGTTTTCTTATTCCGCGTGGTGATACATATTTCAGAATAGGTGATATCCTTATAGTATTTGGTACCCAAACTGCTTTTGAGGATATCCGGTATAAAATGGGATAAATTAATAAAAGAAAAGGCAGTTAAAAACTTAATTAATAATATTATGAAAATTAGTTATGTAAATGAAATGAGAGATATGGATCGTCGTGCCATTGAAGAATATGGTATTGTCCAGGAGCTTCTCATGGAAAATGCCGGTCAGGCTGCTTATTTCACTATTTTAAAAGAATTTGGAATTAAAAATAAAAATTTTGTAACTTTTTGTGGCGTTGGCCATAATGGTGGTGACGGATTAGTAGTAACAAGGAAAATTCATTCCAATGGTGGTAAAGTAACCGTTTTTATTTTAGGTGATAGTTCTAAATTCCAGGGTGCTGCAAAGCAAAATTTTGATATCATTAATAAATTGCAAATTAAAGTAATTAATCTGCAAGATGTTTCATTGGCATTAGAAACAGTCAAAAGCTCTGATGTTATTATCGATGCAATATTCGGAACAGGCCTTGACCGGGATATCAAAGGGAAATATAAAGACAGCATAGATATGATCAATGCAAGCCAAAAGACTGTATTCAGCATTGATATTCCTTCGGGGATAAATGGAGATACCGGACAGGTAATGGGTACAGCGGTGAAAGCAGATTATACTACCACCTTTGGTTTACCAAAAACAGGGAACTTGCTATACCCAGGATTTGACTATGTGGGCAAATTGTATGTTACACATATTTCTTTTCCACCTGTTATGCAAGATTCTGATCAGTTAAAAATAGCTACTAACGATCCTATTCCCATTCCTGCAAGAATCAAAAACACCCATAAAGGAAACTATGGAAAAGTATTATTCATTGCCGGCGCATCAAACTATCTGGGTGCACCTTATTTTTCTGCATTATCATTTCTAAAAGCAGGCGGCGGACTTTCATATTTGGCAACACCTGAGAATTTGGTGGCTTCCATTGGAAATAAAGGGAGTGAGATTGTTTTTATACCACTGAAAAGCACAAGTTCAGGTAGTATTGGTCTTGAAAATAAACAGGAGCTTTTACAGTTTTCCGAAAATGCAGATATGGTTGTTATTGGACCGGGATTATCTTTAAATAAAGAAACACAAAAACTTGTAAGAGAGTTAAGTACTGAAATTAAAAAGCCATTACTTATTGACGGAGATGGAATAACCGCTATTGCAGATAATTGGGAATGTATTAAGAAACGGAAAGCCCCCACAATTTTAACCCCTCACCTGGGCGAAATGGCTAGAATTGTTGGACAAAGTATTGAAGACATTTCAAACAATAAAATTAACATCCTGCAAAATGCAGCACAGAAACTTAATGCTACTATTGTATTGAAGGGGGCACATTCATTGATTGCTTATCCGGATAAGAGGGTGTTTATTAACCTTAGTGGCAATCCGGGAATGGCAACTGCCGGTAGCGGTGATGTTTTGACCGGAACTATAGCTGCTATGTTCGGGCTTGGATTTCCTATTGACGACGCTGTGCGTATGGGTGTTTTTCTGCATGGTTTTGCAGGCGATATTGCAGCAAAGGAAAAAGGAGAAGATGGTCTAATTGCCAGTGATATTATGGATCAACTACCTGTTTCTGTGAAAGCTTATCGTGAAGAATTTAATTCGATTATTGAAAATTATTACCATAGTATTTATATTATTTAGAGACTGAAATGAAAGCATGGATTCTGGAAAATCAAGCGCCAATTGAAAATTTACCTATTAAGCTGAAGAATATTCCTAAACCTGAACCGGGAGCACATGAACTTAGAATAAAAAATATTGCCTGTGGTGTATGCCGTACCGATATTCATATAGCTGAAGGTGACCTGCCTCTTAAAAAATCACCTTTGATTCTTGGCCATGAAATTGTTGGTGTAGTAGATAAAATTGGGAAACAGGTAGCGAATTTCAATATCGGTGAAAGGGTAGGAGTAACATGGCTTAACAGCACATGTGGTAAGTGTAAATTTTGTCTTTCTGATAGAGAAAATTTATGCCCGAATGCACATTTCACCGGCTGGGATGCAAACGGTGGTTATGCTGAATTTAGTGTTGTTTCTGCTGATTTTGCTTTTCATCTTAGTGAAAAACAGTCGTTTGTAGAAATGGCACCACTGATGTGTCCGGGTATCGCCGGATATCGTGCATTTCGCTTAACAGGTTTGCAGCCGGGAGATAAATTGGGACTTTATGGTTATGGTCCAACTGCCAATTATGTACTGCAAGTAGCTAAACATAAAAATATTGATGTATATGTAATTACCCGTAGCGAAAAAAACAAAATGATGGCAAAACAAACTGGTGCTGATTGGATTGGAGGATATGATGATAAAATTCCTGAAATGTTGGATGGTGGTATTATATTCCCACCTGCTGGTAATTTAGTCTCTCACGCATTGTCACAACTTGATAGTGGGGGCAGGCTTGTATTGGGCCCGGTAACAATGACACCTATTGAAATTAAAGACTATAATCTGATCTGGCAGGAACGTTCAATTATCAGTTTGGCACATATTGCAAAGAAAGATGCAGTTGAATTTCTACAATTAGCAAATGAAATAACTCTTAAAGCACCTATTGAGGTTTTCTCGTTTGAAGATTTGCCTGAAGCCTTAATCCGGGTTAAACATGGGAAAGTGAATGGTAATGCTGTAATACAAATTGCCCGAGATGAAACAATATGACCAATCTGGTAAAATGCATATTACCAAAAAACCGTAAGCCAAAAATGGATGAAATTCAATCATGCAGCCAATTTCTGGACGAAGAAGGAACCTTTTCGGCTATACATGAAAGTTATCAGATTGAAAGGAGTACGTTTTAATCATTCTACAATACAAATTCCAATTTCCTCTGAAATATTAACTCATATGAAAGGAATGGCGGATCATAGTAGGGGCAAGGTTTTGCCATCTATATTAAAAATGTAAATATAATTAATCATTAAATAATAAAAAAAATGAAAATATTATTAGCAACAGAAGGTAATACCTTAGAAAGCAAAATCGCAAAAAGATTTGGAGAAGCTCCATATTATTTAATTTACAAGAGAGATACTATAGAAATAGAAGCCAGAGTTAATCCAGGTCATGATGATAATCATTCCGGATTAATTGATTTAGTCAAGGAAGGTGTTTCGTCTTTTATTATTGGGAATACAGGTCCAAATGCATTCAATATTTTAAATGATATGAATGCAGAAGTTTATTTAGCAAGAGGTTTGGTTGCCAAAGATGCGTTGGAAGCATTTTTAAATAAAAAATTGGAAAAGCTTACAAAGGCTACGCTAAAAAGACCAATCCGGAAAAAATAATTTATTTTTTAAAGCAGTAAAATGAAAAAAATTGGCTTGATAGTAAACCCTATAGCAGGAATGGGAGGTAGTGTCGGTTTAAAAGGGACCGATGGAGAGGCTTACAAAAAAGCATTGAAATTAGGAGCGAAACCAACCACCCCGCAAAGAATTAGAGAAACACTAGCTTTGGTTAACAGGAAAGATCTCTACTTTATGGTTGCTCCCGGAAAAATGGGTGAAGATTTCATTAAAAAATTTGATTTTAAATATGAAGTAGTATCTAAAATAGGTAAAGAAACAAATGCAACTGATACTAAAAGGATTGTTGGGGAGATGCTTGAGAAAGGTATTGAACTTCTGATTTTTGTTGGTGGAGATGGTACTGCAAGAGATGTGTACGATGTTCTGGGATTAACAATTCCTGTTGTAGGGATTCCTTCGGGAGTTAAAATATTTAGTCCTGTTTTTGCACTTTCGCCTTCCTCAGCCGCTGAAATAATAAATACTGCAGAAAATCGATTTCTCGAAAAAGAAGTCCTTGATATTGATGAAGAAGCCTTCAGAAAAGGGAAACTGGGAGCTAAATTATATGGCTATCTGAAAGTTCCAAAAAACTTAAGTCTCTTGCAAGGCAAAAAAGAGCCTTCTAATGTAAGCAAACCAGAAAAAAACAGCAAAGAAGAAATTGCACAATATATTTTTGACAAAATTGAGAACAACCTGCTTTATATTTTGGGCCCCGGAACCACTTTAAGAACAATTGCTGATAAAATGGGAGTAGGGAAAACCTTATTGGGTATAGACGCTGTTTTCAATGGCGAGTTGGTTGGAACAGACCTTAATGAAAATGGCTTACTTGCTTTAATTACGAAATACGATAAGATAATAATCATTGTTACTCCCATTGGTGGAAACGGTTTTATTTTTGGCCGGGCAAGTAAACAGTTCACGCCCAAAGTTTTAAAACTAATTGGGGGCGAAAATGTAATTGTAGTAGCAACCGAAGATAAAATCAGTCGATTGGAATGCCTTAGAGTGGATACCGGAGATGCCGAAACAGATAATAATTTAAAAGGACATGTTAAAGTAATTACCGGATATAAAACAGAAACAAT
>JAYEGO010000104.1:0-4906 GCA_034659155.1 Bacteroidota bacterium
TCCTCTTTTTACGTATAAACATACCGTAAAAATAGCATGGGTCACCCAAAATCCAAATTATTAAAAGCTAATTCGTTGATTATCAGTAGTGCCTTTTAAGGGCGTTCACGTCGCGCACAAAACAGGACGCTGTCGTCGTGTTATTTTTTCGGTACCAGTGGATCCAGGCTCTGACGATATCACCTATGCCAAGGCTTCGGTGATCAAAGAAAGGTCAGGACTATAGACCTGCGAACTGATGCCGGTTGAGAAGATAGTGATAATTACCCTGGAAGCCTTGCCTGTAGGTAGGGGTAAAATATTAATAGCCTAAAGTAAGTCCTGTTTCATGCGGTCCGGGAAGCATTATCCCACTATTAAACCAGATGCTGCGGACCTGTTTGATGGTTTGTTTAGTACCAGGGGCGATGCCCCTGGCTATTGTATTTCGCACCCTTGGTGCTAAAGATCAAAATTACTGTAACAAGCCTGTAGGGCTTGAATATTAATAGCCCCGGGTAAGCCCACTATTTGATGTAGCCACAATACAGCTATAGGTTAAGTTTATTTACTTTAGGTTTCCTGGGAAATAACAGCTTCAGTGGGCGCCACCCGGGGTCAGGTTCGACCCACAGATCAAAGGTCCGACAACAAGGCTTAATAAAGGTAAATAGCTATACCGGACCGCAATGAACGCTCATATTTTTATACCCAATATAGTTTCATGATCTTAAAACGAACCCAACATATTTAAGATTGACTAATTGTGACAATGTCTATTAGACTTAAAAATGTGATTGCGATTTGCAAATTATTCATTTGGGTGTCTTTTTCGGAAAACAGGAGAATCTTATTGTACTAACAATCAACTGTTTTTAGATCCTGACATTCATCGTCAGGGTTTTTACTTCTCAAACATGATTCCTCCCCATTATTAAGCAAAAAATATCGTTTAAAAGATGTGATATTTTGCTTGTTTTTTCGTATATTGCTATAATCGTTAGCAGTACATATTATTTTGGTTTCCAGGACTTTTGACATACCCGAATTTTGCCAGAGAGAACATCCCAGGGAAGATATTTTTGCCAATAAGAGAAATGGTAAGTGGAGAAAAATTTCCACAAGTCAATATCTTAATTTTTCCCGGCTAGCCGGCATTGGCTTCCTGAGCCTGGGGCTGCAAAAAGAAGACATGGTTGCCACTGTTTGCTCCACCAACATCCCCGAATGGAACTTTATAGATATGGGCCTGGCAAGGATAGGGGTAATTCATGTACCCGTCTACCCCACTATCAGTGAGGAATCATTCGAGTATATTTTCAGGCAATCTGGAGTGAAATATATATTTGTATCAGATCAAAAAGTCTACACCAGGATTAAACCTGTTTTAGCACATCTTCCAAATTTGCAGGGAGTGTATTCCTTCAGGAAAATAAAAGGACTGCATACCTGGATGAGCATAATTCAATTAGGAAGAAAAAACAAGATCAAGCTTGCAGAAAAATTAATAAAATCAGAGCAATCCATTCAGGAAAAAGATCCTGCCACCCTTATCTACACTTCTGGAACTACCGGCAAACCAAAGGGCGTAATGCTTTCACATAAAAACATGGTAAGTAACCTGACTACTGCATCCAGAATTCAACCTCTGAGGTATAAAGATAAAGTTTTAAGCTTTCTTCCCCTGAGCCATGTGTATGAACGTACCTCAAATTACCAGTTCCAGGTCTCCGGAGCGTGTCTGTACTATGCTGAAGATATAAGCTCCATCATGAAGAATTTGATGGAAATTAAGCCACATGGCTTTACGGCAGTTCCACGAGTGCTCGAAAAAATCAGGTCTTATTACCTTAACCAGGGTGCTGAATTAAAGGGTATTCAGCGATATATTTTTCTAGCATCCAAAAAACTAGCCAGCCAATATCCATCAAATCACAGTAAGGATATCTTATATTTATTGCGAAAAATAATCCTGAACATTCTAGTATTCAAAAAAATACAGATGGCCCTTGGAGGGAGGATAAAATTTATCGGCTGTGGAGGTGCCAGGTTATCTCCCAAAATTGAGAAGTTTTTCTGGACTGCCGGACTTCCTGTTTATCAGGGATATGGCCTTACCGAAACTTCTCCTCTTATCTCCTTGAACCAAAAAGAAAGCAGACATATTGGTTCTGTCGGGCCCCTTATTCCAGGAGTTGAAGTTAAAATTTCTGAAGAAAGAGAAATCCTGGTCAAAGGTCCAAATGTTATGATGACTTATTACGGGGAGGCAGAACTTACCAGGGAAGTAATAGATGACCAGGGCTGGTTTCATACAGGTGACCTGGGGCATATGGGAAAAAATAATTTCTTGTTTATCCATGGGAGGAAAAAAGAGCTTTTTAAAACTTCATATGGGAAATATATTGCTCCGCAAGTTATCGAAAGCAGGTTCAGGGAATCAGAGCTCATATCACAACTTATGGTTGTTGGGGAAGGAGAAAAATTTGCAGGGGCCCTGGTTCTTCCCAACTTTGATTTCTTATTCAAATGGCTCAGATCCATTCACCAGATACATTTAAAAGACAGGCAAAAACTTATCCAACTACCACAAGTTCATTCCCTTGTTGAGAACGAAATCAATAATATAAATGAATCTCTGGACTCAGGAGAACAAATAAAAAATTTCCAAATGGTAAATCAGGATTGGACAATTCTGGGTGGTGAATTTTCGCCCAGCTTGAAACTCAGGAGGAAATTTATCATGAAAAAATATGAGAGCCAGGTAAAAGCGATTTACCAGGCTTGAGTTTTCCTGGAAATCTCAAAATTCATCTCAGAATTATTTTTTATTGCAGTCGAATTCTTGAAATCTCAAGACACCCTGCATGTCACTGTATACGTGCGATTTGCAAGCCTGCAAACAAAATAAATCATGAACATCACAAACGAGTCGAAAAATTCATGTAGAAATTTATATATTTGGCAAACTAAAAACTTGAACCATGGAAGTTAAAAGAACATTTGACCTGTTAAATTGGTCGCTTGAAAAATTTGATAAAGAAGTATCATTAGCTGGTAAAGAAAATGGCAAATGGGTAAGCTACAGCCAGTATGAATTCCGGAAAATTGCCACAAACTTTAGTTATGGCTTGCTTGCCCTGGGGCTGAAGCCTGGTGATCGCGTAGCCCTGGTGTCAAACAATCGGCCGGAATGGAATTTTATTGACATGGGTATCAGTCAGGCAGGAATGATCCATGTACCAATTTATCCTACTATCACCCCTGAAGAGTATGAATATATTTTGAAGGATTCACAGCCAAAAAGAATCCTGGTCTCCGATAAGAACCTTTATACAAAAATTAAACCTTTGGTTGAAAAAGCATCAGCTACTGAAGAAATATATACCATCAATAAAGTCGAAGGAGCAAAAAACTGGAAAGAAATAGTTGAGTTGGGAGAAAAAAATGCTGATAAGTTTAAGAATGAACTCGATAAAATAAAGAATAATGTAAAAGCTCTGGATCTAGTAACCCTGATCTACACATCAGGCACTACAGGTAATCCTAAAGGGGTAATGCTGAGCCATGACAACCTTATTAGTAATGCGATAGCCACAACAGTTGTTCACAGAAACGGACCAGAGGCAAGATGCCTTAGCTTTCTTCCACTATGCCATATATATGAAAGAATGTTGAACTATCACTTTCAATACAAAGGAATCAGTATTTACTATGCTGAAAATATGGGTACCATAGTAAACGACCTGAAGGATATAAAGCCAGAACTATTTTCTACGGTTCCGAGACTTCTTGAAACGGTTTATGATAAAATTATCGGCAAGGGAAAAGACTTGTCTTATGTAAAAAAGCAGATCTTCTTCTGGGCAGTTAACCTTGGCATGAAATTCAAGATGCAAGGAAAGAATTCATGGTTTTACAAAAGAAAATTAAAAATTGCAGATAAACTTATCTTCACAAAATGGAGGGAAGCACTTGGAGGCAATGTAAATGTAATAGTGTCGGGAGGAGCAGCATTGCAACCTCGCCTGGCCACCATTTTCTGGGCAGCTGGAATCCATGTTCTGGAAGGCTATGGATTAACTGAAACCTCCCCTGTCATTGCAGTCAATAACCTGGTAACAGATGAAATAATGGTCGGAACTGTTGGTCCGCTTATTAAGGATGTAGAAGTAAAAATTGCTGATGATGGAGAGATCTTATGTAAAGGTCCGAATATTATGATGGGATATTATAACAAGCCAGAATTGACTGCAGAAGCAATTGATAAAGACGGATGGTTCCACACAGGGGACATTGGAATGTTAATTGACAATAAATATCTGAAAATTACAGATAGGAAAAAAGAGATATTTAAGCTTTCAAATGGTAAATATATTGCTCCCCAGGTAATTGAAAATAAGTTTAAAGAATCATTTTTCATACAACAACTTATGGTTGTGGGTGAAAATGAGAAATTTGCCAGTGCACTCATCTCTCCAAATTTTGAATTCCTTCACAATTGGTGTTCTATACATAAGGTAAAATACCGTGACAATGAGGCACTTGTAAAAATACCTGAAGTTGTCGCGAGATATCAAAAAGAGGTAAATTCAATTAATAAAGACCTTGCCTTTCATGAACAAATAAAGCGCTTCAGACTGGTTTGTAAAGAATGGGCACCAGGTACAGGAGAGCTTTCTCCCACTCTGAAACTTAAGAGAAACCATCTGCATAAGGAGTATGAGCACATTATAAAGGAGATATTTTCCACCAATTAGTTTGAAGGCTGAAAAGTTCAAGATTGTTCAGGGTTTAAGAATGTTCCCCTCCTACGCTGAAGCTTCGGAGGACAAAGCGGGTTCCGGGTTCATGATTGTTCCGTGCTTTGCCCTACGTAGCTTTGGCGAAGTAGGGTTCAGTGTTTCATGTTAAATATTTAAACGAA
>JAYEGO010000105.1:0-4883 GCA_034659155.1 Bacteroidota bacterium
ACTCAAAGATATGCCGGGAGCAGAAATGACGTAGCCAGAATGGCATCAAATTTTGCCGGGGTTCAGGTTGAATCAGATGCCAGAAATGATATCATTATCCGGGGAAATTCACCATCTGGTCTTTTATGGAAGCTCGAAGGTGTTGATATCCCAAATCCCAATCACTATGGAGCTTTTGGAACAACAGGAGGTCCGGTAAGTATATTGAATAACAACCATTTAGATAATTCAGATTTCCTTACAGGTGCATTTCCTTCAGAATTCGGAAATGCATTATCAGGAGTATTTGATCTGACCATGAGAAATGGAAATACAACCAAATATGAGTTTCTAGGTCAGATTGGCTTCAATGGATTTGAATTTGGTGCAGAAGGGCCTTTGTTTAAAGGGAAATCTTCATCATTCATGGTCAACTATAGACTATCTACTTTAGAGGCCTTTAAAGCCCTGGGGGTAGATTTTGGGACGGGAGTTGCAGTTCCAAAATACCAGGACTTTACTTATAAATTTAATTTGCCATCATCTAAAGCTGGGAGATTCACCTTTTTTGGAATTGGAGGGAAAAGTCAGGTTAAGCTGGAAAATGAAGCTTCTGATACAAGCCAGCAAAATATGTTTTTTGGGAAAGGATACAATGTAGTTAATATGGCTGATCAGCTTGTATTAGGAATGAATCATATTTTCCAGGTCAATGAAAAAAGTTATACCCGATTAAATCTGGCCTATACCTATCACGATTTTATTACAAGAACTGATTCTATAGATCCCATAAGTAATGAATTGATTCCAGACTACAGGAACTTTTTTAAGGAAAATAAAATCCATGCTTCGTTTTTTTTTAAGAAAAAAGTGAATTCCAGGAACAATTTTAAAGCAGGTATTTCAGGGGATTTTTATTTTCACGAATTCATTGATAGCGTTTTTGATGAGGATTATAATCAGTTTGTTACCTTAACCAATTACCACGGGGAATCTTCTTTATTCCAGCCCTATTTCTCATGGCAGTTCAAACCTGCAGAAAAATTTCTTATTAATATGGGACTCCATTACCAATATTATACATTTAACTCAAGTTCAAGCCTTGAGCCCCGATTGGGTATCCGATGGTCTTTCGGTGCAGGCAACAGTATCAGTTTTGGCTATGGCCTTCACAGCCAAACACTTCCGGTCACAATATACAATAAAGAAACATTCATTAGCCCCGGACAGTATCAGGCTAATAATACGAATCTGGAAATGTTGAAAAGTCATCACCTGATCCTCTCCTATGATTATCGATTCAATGAGTTCTTCAGATTCAAAACAGAAATGTATTACCAACATATTTTTAATGCAGCTATTTGTTCAGGATCAAAAAACTCATATTCCATACTAAACCAGGGAGCTGACTTTTATATTCCAGCTCCGGATTCGCTCATCAGTAACGGCACCGGAAACAATTATGGAATTGAATTTACAATGGAACGCTTTCTGAATAAAGGAATGTACCTTTTAGCTACACTCTCTCTCTTTGAATCAAAATACACCGGTAGTGATGGAGTATACAGGAATACGGCATTCAATGGCAACTTTATAGCCAATTTACTGTTTGGAAAAGAATTTGAACTCTCAAAAGGCAAAGCCAACAAGAAAAAGAAACATTACCTGGGCTTTGATATAAAAATAAACTGGACTGGAGGTCACAGGCACTCTCCTATTGATACTACAAGAGTTCAGAATCATGGACTCCCAACTTATATTGAAAGTGAGGCTTTTGAGCTTCAGTATCCAAATTATTTTCGTACAGATTTGAAAGTTTTTCTAATAAGTTTTGGCAGGAAATCAAATATTGAATTTACCATTGACATCCAAAACGTATTCAATACACAAAACATTTATAATGAAGGCTATAATAAAGAAACCCAGGAAACTTATTACAATTATCAAATGGGCAGACTGATCATTCCACAATTTAAAATAGAGTTCTAATAATAATTTACAATATCTTTAGAAAATGAAATAATAGAATAAAAAAAGTTACTGGTTGCTGGTTACAGGTAATAAAGGAACCTGCAACATATAAGCTGTAACACAATTATTGAAAACAACAGTTATTAGTTATTAATTAATGCAATTGAGAAAAAAACTTCCAGCAATATGAAACTCACCAAAACCAAAATTTTGGCCACTATTGGACCAGCCTGCAGCAGTCCGGAAATCCTGGAAAAAATGATTCTTGAAGGGGTAAATTTATGTCGCTTGAATTTCTCACATGGTTCCCATGAAGATCACTTGAAGGTAATCCAAAACATTCGAATGATTAATGAAAAGCTGGGAACCAATATTGCAATAATTGCTGATCTGCAGGGGCCAAAGCTTAGAGTTGGTGAGATTGAAAATAATTCCATAAAACTTATTAATGGAGAAATCCTGAATATTGTGACAAACTATTGCATTGGTACCACAAAAAAGATTTCTGTAAGCTATCCGCAACTTCCCCGGGATGTTAAAAAGGGAGCCAGGATATTAATTGATGATGGAAAGATCCAGCTTGAAGTAATTGAAACAAATCAGAAAGATTTAGTGAAAACTATAGTACTAAACGGTGGTATTCTATCTTCAAGAAAAGGGGTAAATTTGCCAAATACAAAGATATCGCAGCCCAGCCTAACATCTAAAGATATTTTAGATGCTGAATTTGCTCTCAAGCATGATGTTGACTGGATTGCACTTTCCTTTGTAAGGTCGGCAACAGACATCGCTGACTTAAGGGATATAGTTAAAAAACAAAAAAAAAGCACAAGAGTAATAGCAAAAATTGAAAAGCCAGAAGCTCTAAACGAAATTGATAATATCATCGATGTTTCTCATGGGATTATGATTGCCAGGGGTGATCTTGGAGTTGAAGTTTCTTTCGATGAAGTGCCAATGATTCAAAAAAACATCATAAATAAATGCATTAATCTTGCAAAGCCAGTGATAATTGCCACCCAGATGATGGAAAGCATGATTGACAATTTCAGACCAACCCGGGCAGAGGCAAGTGATGTGGCAAATTCAGTTTTAGATGGTGCAGATTGCTTAATGTTAAGTGGTGAAACCTCTGTTGGCAAATTCCCTGTTGAGGTGATAAAGAATATGAAACAGATTATTTATTCAACTGAATCAAAAGGGCTTCATTACATTAGAGAACATTTCCCTACTCAGATATCCATGTCATTTCTGCCAGACACCATTAGCTATAATGCAAGTCAGATGGCAGAGAAGGGAAATGCCACGGCAATAGTATCTTTTACTCACTCTGGTTATACAACGCTCAGGATCTCAAGTCATCGCCCCTCTGCCAAAATTTATGCTTTCACTAACAACAAAAAGATCCTTAATAGTTTATCTATTTTGTGGGGAGTCAGACAATTTTATGTGGAAACATATAAAGATATCAATGAAGCAATTAATGAATCTATCAAGATCCTTAAGAAACATAAATTGATTAAAGATGGTGATGTTGTGATTCACCTTGGTAGTATTCCACTAAATCATAAAGGTCAAACCAATATGATGAAAATAAGTTATGCTTAAGCAGTATTAAAATGGATAGCCAATTGCCAGGTGGAAAGTCATTTGCGAGAAATTATATCCGGGATTCCCAATTACCCATTTGCTTCCATCCTGAATCTGGGGGTCCCGCATCTTAAAACCGAAATCAAGACGAAAAAGAAAATAGGAAAAATCAAACCTGGTACCAACACCTGAACCAACAGCCATATCCGAAAGGAATGAACCAAATTGAAATCTTGCTCCGGGGCGGGTATCCTCTTTACTAACCGCCCATATATTTCCTGCATCCACAAAAAAAGCTCCTTCCAGCACCCACGCTATTTTAAATCTATATTCAATATTAAAATTGATTTTCATGTCTGCTGTCTGATTGTAAAAAGTGGTGCCTTCAGGCACATGAGATCCGGGGCCCAAAGATCTTACCGGCCAGGCCCTTATATCATTCGCTCCTCCTGTATAGTATTGTTTTTCAAAAGGGAGTGCCCTGGAATTTCCATAAGGCAAGCCCAGACCAAAAAATCCCCTATACACAATTGAATTGGCATCATTGATAACAGTATTATACATAAGATTAAAATCCCCTTTGACGTATTGAGAATACTCAATCCCGAAAACCTCGTTGCCAGTTTTTGAAGCATTATCATTGAATAAATTATCTAATAAAGACACCATATTCCCTGAAGTAGAAAGGTTGAATCGAAAATAATAATAGTCCTGATTCCTTCTGATCTTACGGTTGGTATAAACAAAACTATAAGAGAGACCGGCTATAAAAGTATTTTCATAACTGTAAGCCAGATAAGAAGTTGTATCAATGTGGGTAATAAATGCACTGTCGATATATGGAAGTTTAATAACATTAAGATCAATAGGGGTTACAATATGAGAAACATAGCGGTTACCCTGCCAATTATATCCAAATCTGGAAACAAACATAGTACGTTCATATTCAGGTCTTCTTTGATAATTATATGCAGTTAACAGATTAGTTTTCGGATTATACTTCTTTACAAAATTTTCCTTTTCAAGAAATGGTAATAGCATGCGCGGAAATAAAATATTGGCTTCAGCACCATATTCCTGCATACTACCATAACCTTTTGTTTCTTTAGGCAAAGCCTCGTAAGATGTATTCAATTTCAGATTAAGAACCTCTGCTCTTTTAAATAAGTTGCGATGCTGGTACAAAAAGTTGAGTGAAGCTCCAAGATTTCCTGAAGAATTGGTCCCTTCCAGTTCTATCGAATAAGATTGTAATTTGTTTGGTACAATCTGCAGATTGCAATCAAGGGTCAATGCCGATGTGTCCGATACTTGCTGCTGCCCTATCTCCGTAAAATAAAGAT
>JAYEGO010000106.1:0-4882 GCA_034659155.1 Bacteroidota bacterium
ATTTGTTTTCAAAACGATGCAAGCATCGGAGTATTATACTCATTTATCCCGATACGCTACACTATCGGGATTCGTTCAACTTACAAATTTCAATGCACTATGTTTTTGAAAATTGAGTTTCACGAATCAAAAAACTCTAAATTTGGGATATTCATCTCAATTCCGGGATCGAAAAATAAAACGATCCAGTCCAATTTTTCTGCTTGTAGGAAAGACATATAAAACTGCCAGTGCAGCTAGCTCAATCAAATTCTTATTGACCCATAGGTATTTCCCTTCAGAAGGAATTGCATACTCAATACCCACAAATGGTGGATGTGAGAGATAATACATTGCCAGCAAAACAATTCCTCCCATGATTGCCGGCTTGCTTAATAATCCAAGAATCATTGAAAACCCAATTAAAACAAGTCCCCAGATATTTAAGAAATCTACAATATTTAATGTCCCTGGATTATTGGCCATATTATGAAAAACACCGGAAAAAATCCATCCTGAATCATTCAGAAAACCATAAGCAGTCCAATCAGGATTTACCAGTTTTGTGATTCCTTCATATAGAAAATGCCAGCCAATAAATACTCTTAAGATCACTAAAAAGGAAAGTTGAGACATGGAATAGTTACCATCTTTTCTTTTCGTTATAAACAAGCCCATATTTTTTTTGTTAAATGAAACTCGGTACTGTCTTAAAAGCTAATTTTTAGATAGTTGTCATCCTGAAGCACCGAACTCAGGAATTGAGAATACCACCTTTGGTTCCCGATTATCGGGACAGACTGTAAGACCGCTGCGCTAAATTCATAATAAAATGACATCTATACTTAATAAGATGCTGAAATAAATTCAGCATGACTAACTTATAGTCATCCCGAACTTGTTTCGGGATCTATTCGGGTTATTGCAAAATGTCTCATCATATGTCATTAGCATCTTGCTTATTCTCTTCGGGCAGGAGATCGCTTAACTAAACGCATGACCTGTTCACAATCAGCAACTTAAGATTCTGGAATAAATTACTCCCTGCCGTCGTGAGTAAGTTCAAAATGACATTGTTTTGTGCTTTTAAAACAGCCCCAAATATAGCCCTATTTTGATATCAAAAAAAGTGCATTAAAAAGTAATTTAAAAGAGCCTTGTGTAGATGCCCGGAATTGGGGACTGAACCCATACAAAACAATCTGGCCATCACCTTTCTTTACCCATACCATAGCTGATTTGTTTGATAGCTTTTCAGGTTTTGCAATGTATCCACTCATCAAAATATTTTTCTCCGGATAAGTGGCAATCACACGCCTGTCCATATCAAATCTTGGGATTGATGTTTTGAATACCGGTCTGGCTCTTGAAAAAATCCCAATCTGTTCAGGCAATCCATAGGTCAAAGGATGATCCTGTATCAGCTTAATCCTTAACAGAGATCCGGCAACATAAAGGCCTTCCTTGCTTAATGAAGAAGAAATATCCCGAACCGGGAGTTGAAACTCCTCTTTATTGTCACCATCATCTATTTTCAGCATGCCTTCAAAAAGTTGTGTAGATCTCCCCCAGGATAGCACCAAACCTCCCTTATCTACAAAAGACATCAGTTTCTCCAGTCCTTTCTTGCCCATTCCCTTCACATATTCCGGGGCATAACTGCTCATATAATAATTGCCTTCAGAACCGGATTTCCCGGTCATAAGTTGTGCTTTAGAATCATCCGCAAACATTACAATATCATAGTTAGCGCTAAGGTCTGCCTTTCTTAAATCAGGTGGATGTAGTAGGGTAAAAGGGATTCCGTAATAATCCAGAACATACCTGGTCCAACCCGCATCCATATCATGAAAATAGGTTTCAACAAAGGCAATACGGGGTATTTTAACCACAGTGCTTTTAAACTCAAAGTCTGAAGGCAGATAAGTGGGAGAAAACAAAATCGCTTGATTGATTTTTTCCCAGCCGGAGTGTGTTTTCTTTGAGGAAAATACCACAAAACTACCCCTGGGAAGGATCTCTCCATCTACTTCAATTGTTTCGTCCAAACGATGCACTTTCATTCCATTCTTCATAGCAGCAAAAGCTGCCTTGAAACTTTCATTGCTATTTACAGAGTACACTGCAACCTGAAAGTTTTCAGGGGCAGGAGACCTGTAATCCAGATCCTCTGTTAATAAAGTTAATCTTTTTTCCAGTTCAGGATACCTTACATCTACTTCTACAGAAGCAACCTGCCTGTGCAAAGGCAGCGACCAACTGGTAATATCATAAGGCTTAATTAAATCTCCCCCTGGAGTATAATGCCTTTCAGGAAATTCCTGGGCTTCCATAATTTCCTTAACAAGTGCACGGTAGGGCTGTGCCAGAGGAATCACGAAATCTCCTTTATAATATTGCCTGTTCCCCAGCAACATATCCTCATTCATAGTAGAAACCTGTAATCCATGCCTGCGGAGAAGATTTATCATATTCACCAACTCACTTACATCATGTTGTATCTTCGGGACAATATAATAATATGGTGCCTGGGACTTCCCCTTCTCAATTTCTCTCCTACACATATCATTTCTGAAAAGAAGTATTTTCTCCTTATACAGGGAAGCAGTTTTAATAATAGACATGGTAGAAACCAATTCATATTCTACTATATCACCAAGCCTCCACCATCCTCCTTCCCATGGAAGTGGCATATTAATACTTTTCTTATACTCAGATAAGCCCTTACCACGTACAGCCAATTCATTAGGCTCTATATAAATGGGTGTAGCCTCGCGTGCACTGGCGGCTTCCGTAAGGAAAGATATAACATTATTCCAGAGGCATGTTTCTGTAGATCCGGGCCAGTAATTATCAAAAATATAATGCTGTGACACTCCTGCCAATCCTGCATTGGTCATGTCGTTGAACATATTCTGACCAAATATTCCAACCCATGTCCACAATCCCGCATCAATATTCTCGGCAATTGGATCATGATTAGGTGGTACAAAATAACGGGTTCCTGTAGATCCCATCTGGTGTTTTTCTACCATCACCTGGGGGAGCCATGTTTGATTGAATACTTTTGCAATGGCTCTGGTATCTTCCTGTGAAAGAATAACAAAATCGCGATTGTTATCATGACCCACATACTTATGATAAACGCCGGGCAAGGAAGCACCCTCATATTTTGTTCCCTTATATTTCAAATAATTGTGTACAATCATGTTCATCCCATCGGGATTGTGGCAGGGAACCATCATATAAACCACATTCTTTAGCCATTCTATTTTTTCAGGATCTTCAGTTGTGGCAAGGTCATAAGCAATCAGGGGGGCAGATTGTGAAGGTGCTACCTCTCCTGAATGCATAGATAGTGTAGCATATACAAATACCCGGCCTTCTTTTGACAGGGATATTCTTTCTTCCCCGGTCAAATCATGATTCAAAGCAAGCTGGTGATTTATTTCTTTGAGACTTTCCAGATTCTCAATATTTGAAGCATCTGAAAGAAATGCAATATACATAGGCTTTCCCATTGGAGATTTACCTATCTCTTCCAGTTTTAACCTGGGAGATTCGGCATCAAGTTTTTGGAGATAGCCAATGAGCTCCTCATAATCCATTAACTGGCGATCATCACCGGGTGTAAATCCAAAATAATCTTTTGGCTTTGTAAATCCGGATTGTGCCATCATTTCTAAACCTGCTCCTAATATAAAAAGTAGGATAACAACTGCTGTACTGAGTTTTGCTTTCATTTTTATTGTATTTTTTGTGTTTGATCTAATCATTGCCCGTAGGGCATTTAGTTTTGTAGTCAGGTTAATCAAAATCAGGTAAATACTCTGTAGGAGTTTAACATATTAGACAAATCTAAAAGGAGCCTTATATTCAGATGTGTATCCCCCAGGGAAAACTAAAAATCAAAACTAATTATTACTACAATACCTTAACCGCAACGCGGTATTACGATAAATTATTCAACCAGCCAAACCGTTCATAACTCCCTTAAAAGAATATTTCTCCAGAGCACCTTGATCCCCCCTCCTGAATGAATCTGAAGGGCAATCACTCCATCAGCATTTCCTATTGTTTCGTCACTGAAATCCACCATTTGGACTCCATTTAACCAGGTCGTAACCCTGTCTTCAAAAACCTTTATTTCAAGGGTATTCCATTCTCCTTCCTTCAAAATATCTTCTTTCTCCTCGGGAATTTGTATAAGCCAGCCTCTACCATAAGATTCATAAATTCCGCCTGTATCATGTCCGGGCGGAGCCACTTCCACCTGCCAGCCACTTATGATTATACCATCTAAAGAGGAACGGAAGAAAACGCCACTATTGCCATCAGATTCTTGCTTAAACTCAAGCTTCAAATGAAAATCTTTATATTTTTTATTTGTGGCGAGGTAGCCATATTCTTTATCAGTACCACTCTCACAAACCAGATTGTCATTCTCAACATACCATTTTTCAGTCCCGTGAATAGTCCAGCCATCCAGATCAGCCCCGTTAAACAAAGATTGCCAACCAGCCTCTTGATTACCTGTTTTGCATGCTATGATAGAAAGTAATAATAGTAATGCCACTAAATAACCGGATAAATTATTTTTTCTCATAGTAATAGTAAAAATTTGTTTGTGCGTCTTCACTCATCTCTCACTTCTCACCTCTTCTTTCTTTCTCTTTTATCTTTTTACTTTTATCTTTTATCTTTCTTGCCCTGTGCCCTGTGCCCTGTGCCCTGAGCCCTGTGCCCCATGCCCACAGTGAAATAGGCTCCTTCGTCGCATTTCACTTGGCAAGCCTCTGACTTTTGACATTATTTTTGTTTTTAACTCACTTCTCATTGCTCATCTCTTCTTTTTCTCCATTTCTCCTCTTCTTCACTCACCTCTCATTTCTCATTTCTCACT
>JAYEGO010000107.1:0-4835 GCA_034659155.1 Bacteroidota bacterium
CGAACTGGTCCATGATACCGCATTGCACACCCACGAACTGCCGTTCCGCCCTCACCGACATATGTATCAGCTCAAGCATATCGAAACCGCAATCATACATATCGTTGATTGCCACAGCCGTAACCAGTTCTATGGATGCAGATGATGAGAGCCCTGCCGCTGCGGGGATGTTTCCTAAATAATAAAGATCGAGCCCGCCAATGGCTTTCATTTGTTTATTAAACTCATGAATCACCCCCAGCGGGTAGTTTACCCATTGTCCCTCATGTTTCTCACTCAGTTCATCCGGTGAAATTTCAGCTTTATAGTCGAAATTGCCTGTTGCCAGCCGCAGCGTATTTCCATCATTTTTTCTAGCCAGCAGGTATGTTCCAAAGCTGAGTGCGGCAGGAAGCACGTAGCCGTTGTTGTAGTCGGTATGCTCGCCGATGAGGTTAACGCGGCCGGGAGCGAAATATTCAAAAATCTCTTCTTCAGCATTAGCAAATAAGTTTATAAATTCACTTCTAAGTTTAGATATATCCATAAAGCAAAGATAAGAGAGATTTTTTAGGTTTTAGGTGTTTGGTGTTGGGAGTTAGGTGTAAGTATTACGCAAGCAGTTTAGGTTTTGCACATTGGACTTTGTCTTTTGGAGTTGGAATTTTTTTGGACTCAGTCACCCATATTCACAAAAAAACCGCCCGAAGGCGGTATTTTTTGTGAACCCGGAGGAATTAGCTTCGCTGATTCCGGCAAGGCGGTTACCAATAAAAAGCCCTGCTCACTTTGTTCGCTATGTCTTTTTTGCTCGAATCCCTTCCGAAAGCAAGCTTTCGAATTGTCTTCAAACAAAAAAACCAGTCACTTGCGTGACGGGCTTTTTTTTCGTGAACCCGGAGGAATTCGAATCCCCAACCTCCTGATCCGTAGTCAGGTGCACTATCCAGTTATGCTACGGGTCCTGGTGTTTAGCTTTGAAAAGCGAGTGCAAAGTTACGAATATTTCTCAAATTCCAAGTTTCAGGTAAACCAAATTATATGCTTTTCTATAAGTCGACAATCCTTAGCCCCAACACCAAAGCAAGTAAATAAAAATTGTCATCCTGATCCCGCGAAGCGCAGCGAAGCGGGTGAAGGACCTGCATCAAGTTGCAGTGCATTGGTAAAATCATTCTGCCGGCACAGTGCTAATAGCTGGTAAGTACATCCTGATTGCTTTTTGCAACACACCGGCAGGTAATATTGCTTAATGTTTGTACAATGTTTGTGGAAATCATCTGCAAACGCTGCTGCCAGTGCCGACAGGTCCTTCATCGCTACGCTCTTCAGGATGACAAATTTTATTTACAGTTCTTGTGCGTCTGCATTTAGGAATTTGAAATTTGGGTTTGCAGAGGCGATTAAAGCCAGTTTTTTCTCTCTACGCCAGCCTTTGATCTGTTTTTCACGCTTAATAGCATTTGTGATGTAATCATATTGCTCAAAATAGATAAGGTAACGGCAATTGTACTTTGAACTAAAGCCCGGTATTAAACCATGATAGTGCTTATAAATCCTTTCGCTAATTGAGCTGGTAACTCCCACATACAAAACAGTTCTATTCATATTTGTCACGAAATAAACAAAATGATTTTGACAATACTGCATTGTGATTATTGATTTATGTTATTGATTATCCTATATCTATTAATACCCAAAATCAAAAAATGTCACACCAATACCAATGCCCGTAAACAAAATTTGTCATCCTGATCCCGCGAAGCGAAGCGAAGCGGGAGAAGGACCTGCATCAAGTTGTAGTGCATTGGTAAAATCATCCTGCCGGCACAGTGCTAATAGCTGGCAAGTACATCCTGATTGCTTTTTGCACCACGCCGGCAGGTAATATTGCTTAATGTTTGTACAATGTTTGTGGAAATCATCTGCAAACGCTGCTGCCAGTGCCGACAGGTCCTTCATCGCTACGCTCTTCAGGATGACAAATTTTACTTACAGTTCTTGTGCGTCTGCATTTAGGAATTTGAAATTTGGGTTTGCAGAGGCGATTAAAGCCAGTTTTTTCTCTCTACGCCAGCCTTTGATCTGTTTTTCACGCTTAATAGCATTTGTGATGTAATCATATTGCTCAAAATAGATAAGGTAACGGCAATTGTACTTTGAACTAAAGCCCGGTATTAAACCATGATAGTGCTTATAAATCCTTTCGCTAATTGAGCTGGTAACTCCCACATACAAAACAGTTCTATTCATATTTGTCACGAAATAAACAAAATGATTTTGACAATACTGCATTGTGATTATTGATTTATGTTATTGATTATCCTATATCTATTAATACCCAAAATCAAAAAATGTCACACCAATACCAATGCCCGTAAACAAAATTTGTCATCCTGATCCCGCGAAGCGAAGCGAAGCGGGAGAAGGACCTGCATCAAGTTGTAGTGCATTGGTAAAATCATCCTGCCGGCACAGTGCTAATAGCTGGCAAGTACATCCTGATTGCTTTTTGCACCACGCCGGCAGGTAATATTGCTTAATGTTTGTACCAGGTTTGTGGAAATCATCTGCAAACGCTGCTGCCAGTGCCGACGGATCCTTCATCGCTACGCTCTTCAGGATGACAAATTTTATTTACAGTTCTTGTGCGGCAGAGTTCAGGAATTTTAAGTGAGCCTTATCGGACACAAAGCCGCAGGCGACTGTTCGGATAAGAAGCTATTATGTTAACATAGCTTTGGTACTGGGAAGGAAGTGCGATGGGTCTTAAAAGGAGTCTCTTCTGAGGTATATAGAAACATACCCCCTCGGGAAGGTTCGATGTCCTGTTAGCAAAAAAGTAGGTAATAGGTTGGCTCAGACGTAAATGCTATCTATGGACCAGGAGCTTCTGTCTGACCTTCCTGTTATTAACAGTCACCTCCACGATGTACATTCCTGCATGCAGGTCTGAAATATCTATGGCTTCATTAGCAGGTCTTTTCCTGTATTAACTGCTCGCCCGTCAGAGTGTATATGCTTACTTCATCAACCACTTTACCTTCATCTGTTGATATGTTTATCTTAACCTGTCTTTTGGATTAACGTTAGTTATTGTATACCCTCTTTTTAGTTTATTTTCCATAATAGTTTTTAAACTAAAAGCTTCTATTAATTGCTATAATTAGTGGCAACAATATTTTTAATTTATTTTCATTATTTGTCGGACCACATCCTCTGAAAATTTCATTCTTAATGTTGGTGGGATTGATTCAGGATCTTTTTCCATGAATGTCCAATTTTGTCCATTATCATTTGTTATAGCCACAACTACACCTCTCTCAGAGTATTCTTCAAGGTCCGTTTTCCCTATTAGGTAGTTTTCAATAATATATATCTTGTCGGATCCAAGGTCAATTCGATTTAATATCTTTCCAATTTTGTATTCATAAGTTAGACCCATCTCTTCCTTTGTTCTTTCCATATCTCTTCCCATCTCTCTAAAAGATTCTTTCATAGATGTAATACTAAAATCGTCAGGATACTGCTGCTTTAAATAGACCAACAAATCTGGATAGATATAACTAATTGCTACATCAGGGTCACCTTCATGGACAGCAACGCTATATAAATATAATTGATTTTTCAAATTCATTTCAATCTCTTTATTACCAATAGTATCTGCATTAACTATTGTTTCAAGCTTCTTATTAATCATGTTATCTCCCTGCTTTTTTTGAACGCAAGAAGTAATAAGGATGATAAATATTACATAAAGTGTCAATTGTGTTTTCATATTTCAATGTTTTACAGTTTTACAAAATGAAGTATATCCATAAAAGACCCTTAAACTCTCCAGCATAGAATTCAATTAGAGTAACCATCCAAAAATCGGGTTCTCTTCTAATATTTCCATTAATCCTTATTACCGCCTCTCAATGCCATAACAATTAGCCCTATCACGCCAATGACTAATGTAAGAATAAATCCAAAGGCCAGTCGTGACAAATCAAATTTAATCCACTCCATACAGCCCATTAAAGGAAATATCAAGAAAAGTACAAGCAAGAAAATTGTCAGTTTTTGTTTCATTCCATTTCACGTTTTTTGGAGGGACTATCAGTTTCCTTACCTTTCTTTTTATTCAACAGCAAACCTAATTCTTTTCTCTTTGACCTGTAGCCTTGAAAGAACATAATATCAGGAACAAGCAACACTCCTCCAATAATTATAAATACCTGATAGACACCATTGAATATAAATATAATACCCAAAGCTATTATCATAACGGTGAGAAAAATGATTAGAAAAATCATTGTATTCAGATTATCCCTGACCTCAGTTATCATTTCATCTATTGTTAACTCTTTGGGTGGAGGGAGCTTAGGTGGAGGAAATGGTTTAGGAGATGGTTTAGGAGATAGAGGTATTGCTTTAGGCTGCAATTCATTTAACTTCTTCTCAAGGTATTTTAGTATTTTAAAATTCTTTTCAATTTTGTTTTGGTTGGCAAAAGCAAATATCTCCTTATCACCATCCAACTTCATTAGCAATGCAATATCATCAGCAAAAGTCTGGTTAAACAGGCGTTTGATTTCACCGGCCTCAATGTATATTGATTTAGCTTCTTTAATGTAATCCCAAGAACCTTTGATAGCTATACCATCCCTTGATATAATCAAATCACCTCCCCTTTTAAAAATCCATACCTCGCGCACGGTAGAACCTTCAATCATCATCACCCAGGGCTTGTTAGTTAGCACAGCCAGGTCATCCAGCTTTTTGCTATACCTAACAATTCTCGGGAACAATTCCAGTAAATGTTTTTTCATCTCAAATCAGTTTCTTGCAAATTAATGAATTATCTTATCCAC
>JAYEGO010000108.1:0-4827 GCA_034659155.1 Bacteroidota bacterium
CCTTTCAACTTTTCAACTTTTCAACTTTTCAACTTTTAAACCTTTCAACTATTCTTTTAATCTTTTATCTTTGAGGCCTCCTTATAATAGTTTCACACATGTTCCGCACTTTCTACAATTTTGCAATAATCCTTTATGGTTTCGGCATAACTATTGCCTCATTATTCAATGATAAAGCCAAACTCTGGAAGAATGGCAGAAAAGGGCAGTGGGCTGTTATTGAATCAGGTTTTCTGCATAAGGACCATGTTGTATGGTTTCATTGTGCTTCACTTGGAGAATTTGAGCAGGGTAGACCAGTAATTGAAGAATATAAAAAAAGAAACCCTGAATGTTCAGTACTTTTAACCTTCTTTTCCCCTTCCGGATACGAGGTAAGAAAAAACTATGAACATGCAGAGAAGGTTTTCTATTTGCCTCTTGATACACGTAAAAATGTCCGACAGTTTTTAGAGCTGGTCCAGCCAAAACTGGTTGTGTTTGTTAAATACGAGTTTTGGTATAATTACTTGCATGAACTCCATTTAAAAGGTATTCCTGTATTCTTAATTTCTGCCAATTTCAGAGAAGATCAGTGGTTTTTTAAGTTTTCTGGTAAGGCTTTTATGAAAATGCTGTCTTTCTTTACCCACTTGTTTGTTCAGAATGAAAGGTCTGCTATGATCTTAAAGAAGCATGGTATTCTCAATTGCACTGTTTCGGGAGACACACGATTTGACAGGGTGGATCAAATTCAAAGACAATCAAAAAAACTGAAGATCATAGAGGAATTTAAAAATGACCAGACTTTGATAGTTGCCGGTAGTACATGGAGAGAGGATGAAGAGATACTGATAAAATATATAAACGAACAAAAACCCGGATTAAAATGGATATTGGCTCCTCATGAAATCGACGAAACACATATTCAGTTTATTTTTAACCGATTAAGCCGCCCGGGTATTCGGTATTCTGAATGCAATCATGCAGAAATTAAAAATTTTGACATCCTGGTTATTGATAATATAGGCCTGCTTTCCAGCTTGTATGGGTATGGAGAAATTGCCTATGTTGGAGGTGGCTTTGGGGCAGGGATTCACAACGTTCTTGAACCTGCCGGTTATGGCATTCCCATCATCTTTGGCCCCGCTTACCGGAAGTTTCAGGAAGCCATCGATCTGGTAGAACTTGGGGGAGGTATTAGTATTAAAAGTTATGAAGACTTTGTAAACAGGGTGACGGCCCTGCTAGGTTCTTCCGAAAGCCTTATAAACACTGGAGTAATATCCGGAGATTATGTACAAAATAACAAAGGTGCCACCCAGGCCATTGTTCATAATTTGTTGAAGGATTAAATTCCTGCAGCCTTCAATTTTACTTAATTTTATTTGCTCTTTTTATTACTGGTTTAGCAGGGTGTTTTGCAATGTTGATCATCTTTAAATTTAATGTTTTTTTAACATTGAGCTGATTCCAAACCTTAATTTAAAATTTATTTTTGCATAATAATTATTAACCTAATCAATTAAATTTAAACTATGAAATCAAATCTTAAAATTTTGTTTGGTGCTGCAATTTTTTTCTTTGCAGCATTAACATCTTTTGGACAGGGTACTACTACCTCGGGAATGAACGGGAAGGTAGCGGACACAAATGGTGAAACCCTTCCGGGAGCAACAGTAATTGCGGTACATACCCCAACCGGTTCACAATTTGGTGGGATTACCGATACACAGGGCTACTTTCGTCTGCCTAACTTAAATGTTGGCGGACCTTACAAAGTAACTGTTTCCTACGTTGGATTTGAGTCTTACGAGAAAGATGGTATTTACCTGACTCTTGGACAGACTTTTAAACTGAACGTGACGCTTGGACAAACAACTACACAGCTTGCCGAGGTTGCAGTTACAGGAACCAGGGTTAAGGAGTTCAATGCTTTTGATGGAAACCGTACAGGTGCAGAGACTGTAGTAGGAGCTGACGAAATTGCAGTTATGCCTTCTATCAATAGGGATATGACCGATTTTACCCGTCTTACACCTCAGGCTTCAGTAAGGGATGATGGTGCCATTACCATTGCTGGTATCAACAACCGTTTCAATGCAATTTCTATTGATGGTGCAGTGAATAATGATGTTTTTGGTCTTTCTGCAACAGGAACAAACGGTGGACAAACCGGAGGTTCTCCAATCAGTATGGATGCCATTGAGCAATTCCAGGTTGTATTGGCTCCTTTCGATGTTCGTCAATCAGGATTTGCCGGTGCCAGTATCAATGCTGTTACCCGTAGTGGGTCAAATAAAGTGGAAGCCTCTGCATATTACTTCATGAGGAATGAAGGTCTTGCAGGAAAAACTCCGAATGAAGAAGATAAGGATGCCCGCGATAAGCTTCCGAAATTTTCATCCAACACCTACGGAATCAGAATTGGTGCTCCGATTATTAAGAACAAACTTTTTGTTTTTGCAAGTGCTGAAATTCAAAGAGAAGAAACTCCTGCCAATTATACCACTTTTGATACCGGCTATGAAGGTGATTCCGACAGGGCAACCATTGGTCTGGTAACTGACAAACTTGAGAGTATGGGATATGACCCTGGTCCATGGGAAAGCAAAACCCGGACCCTGGATTCAGACAAATTCCTTATCAGACTGGACTGGAATATCAACCAGCATCATAAACTGATGGCTCGACACTCTTATACAAACCTGGAAGCTGTCAAAGTAGGTTCTTCAAGCAATTACTCTATTGGTTATGAGAATAATGCTCAGTATTTCCCAAGTGTGACTAATTCATCTTCTGTTGAATTGAAAAGTAACTACGATGGTTTTTCAAACAACATGATTGTAGGTTTTACATCTGTTCGTGATGACAGGGATCCATATGGTGCATCATTCCCTGCTCTCAGAATTTATGACGGGTCTGCTACTATTTATGCAGGTTCTGAGCCTTATTCTACTGCCAATATGCTTGACCAGGATGTTCTTACATTTACCAATAACTTTTCAATTTATAAAGGGAAACATACAATTACATTTGGTGCCAATATTGAATACTCCAGTACCTACAACCTCTTTATGAGAAAGAACTTTGGTGAGTACAGGTACTCAACAGTTGCTGACTTCCTTACCGTTGGAACAGCCGGTGAAGTACCCGCTTATCAATACGAAAGAGGTTATTCTTTGACAGATGATGATGTTATTACCGGTGATGGCTCTGAGGCTGCTGCTATATTCAGCATGTTACAATGGGGTCTTTATGCGCAGGATGAATTCCAGGTAAGTGATGATTTCAAAGTAACACTTGGTGTGCGTATAGATATGCCAATGTTCCTGGATGATCCTGCAGAAGATACTCATTTCAATACTGTAACTAAGCTGGTTATTGAAAATGAATGGGATATGTTTGGTGCACAGGCAGGTCAAATGCCTAAAAGCCAGTTGATGTTCTCACCCAGGATTGGATTCAACTGGGATGTAAATGGCAATGAAGAGACACAGGTACGTGGTGGTCTTGGTATCTTTACAAGCCGCATTCCTCTGGTTTGGCCAGGTGGTTCTTATACAAACAATGGTGTTACCATTGGTGGAGTATATCACAGGAGCTCCTGGGGTACCGATATTTATTTCAGGCCAGACTGGGATAACCAGTATAGAGCTGCTGATTTTGGAGGAACCGACGCTGAATGGGGTGGCCAGATGGACCTTTTTGCTGAAGATTTCAAATTTCCGCAAGTGTTCAGGGTAAGTGCTGCTGTCGACCAGAAACTTCCTGTTGGCGGACTGATCGCTTCTGTAGAAGGTATTTATACTAAAACGCTTAACAATGTTCTCTATTACAATATGAACGTTGAAAAAGAACCTGATTTTTACCTGACAGGTGCAGATAAACGTCCACATTATGATAATTCAGATTTAGATGGTGACTATACAAGGATAATGGTTGGAACCAATACCAGTGAGGGATATACCTACAATATTACTGCTAGTATCCAGAAGCCTTTAACCAAAGGATTTTCAGGAACCCTTGCTTATACATTTGGCAGAGCCATGGCTTTAAATGATGCTACTTCCTCGCAGAACTCCTCCCAGTGGAGATATATGGAGCAAGTAAACGGATTGAACAACCTTGAACTTTCTTATTCCGATTTCGACCTGGGACATAGAATCGTTGCTTTTGCAAACTACAGGATTGAATACCTGAACCATCTTGCAACTACTTTCAGTCTGTATTATAATGGGCAGTCAGGTAGAAGATTCTCATATGTTTATGCTGATTATGGCGATCTGAACGGGAATGGTGAAAGTGATAATAACCTGATCTGGATTCCTGCTGATGCAAGTGAAATTGTATTCGAGGATGGAGATCCAACAGGACAGCAATGGACTGATCTGGATGAGTTTATTAAGGGTGATGATTACCTGAGCCAGCATCGTGGAGATTATGCTGAAAGAAACGGAGCTCGTAATCCTTTCACACATATTTTCGATTTCAAGATCGTTCAGGATATCTTTGTTGATGCAGGTCCCGGAAAACACACCCTACAGGTTAGCTTTGATATCTTTAACCTTGGAAATATGCTTAATAACACATGGGGTCTTAAGTACTATACCGGAAATGATAATTTCAGGTTAATTGATTTTGAAGGTTTTGGTGCAGATACAACTACTCCTGAATTCAGCTTTGATAAGCCTTCAGGAGATGTATGGACACTGGACGATTCAGGTATCTCGAGTTCAAGATGGCAAGCCCAGCTTGGAATTCGTTATATCTTCTAAATCAGATGAAACATATATTTAAAAAGGAGGCTTGGCCTCCTTTTTTTTATATAACAGAAAAAGTAGGGAC
>JAYEGO010000109.1:0-4825 GCA_034659155.1 Bacteroidota bacterium
AAGAAAAGAACTAAAGGATCTCATCAATACTAATGACAAAAAGAAAAATAAATTTATGGCTGAAGATGATAATCTTGAAAAGCTTCAGTCGGAGTTTGTTACAGCTAAAGGACCCTATATGACTCCTATGTTACTGGATCAAATATCTTACCTGTCATCTATGTTATCAAGAGCCGATCAAATACCCGGAAATGATGCTTATGAGAGATATCTTGAATTGAAAAAAATATATGAAGAAATTGTTTCTGCCAAAACATTTAAAGATCTTGCGGACTGATTAAAACCAACTATATTAAAAAATAAAAAAATGAATTTCAAATCTGTTCAATCTGTTTGCCTGGCTATCAGCTTCACACTGCTTTTTACTTCTTGTAAAAACAATACACAAGAGAGTAAAATCCTTGAAGGACTGGAGTCAAATGTTGAGGTTATTCGCGACCAGTATGGTATCAATCACATCTACGCAAAAAACCAGAAAGACCTGTTTTTTGCACAGGGTTATTGTGCCGCCAGTGACAGGCTTTTCCAGTTCGAAATATGGAGAAGGCAAGCTACAGGTACCCTAGCTGAAATATTAGGAGAAAGAGAATTAAAAAGAGATATAGGTACAAGGCTTTTTCAATTCAGAGGAGATATCAGCCAGGAACTTAATCATTACCATCCGGATGGAGAAGAAATTATAAATGCCTATGTCGATGGAGTAAATGCCTATATCAGGGAAGTTTTGAAAAATCCTGATCTGCTTCCATTTGAATTTCAATTACTGGGTTTGTATCCTGAATTCTGGACTCCTGAAGTTGTAATTTCCAGACACCAGGGATTGCTAGGGAACATTAGCCAGGAGCTTGAAATAGGTATGGCAGTTGCGAAAGTGGGTACAAAAAAAGTAAAGGAGCTGGTATGGCTACATCCAAAAGATCCGGATATTACACTTGATCCTGCTATACGTGGAGATCTCCTGAATGAAAAAGTTCTGGAACTCTACAAGGCATACAGGAAACCTGTAAGATTTTTACCGGAAGACCTTGTAGAACCTGAAAATGGAACTGCTATGAATTATATTCCTGGGGATTACGAAAATGAATTTTCAAGAAACAAAACCGACTGGATTTCCATTGGTAGTAATAACTGGCTGGTGGGCCCTGAACTTACAGAAAATGGAGCAACTATTATGGCAAATGACCCCCATAGGACCCTGGCAGTTCCTTCGTTGAGATATATGGTTCACCTGGTAGCACCCGGATGGAATGTTATAGGGGGCGGGGAACCCGAAATTCCAGGCATTTCAATTGGACATAATGAATATGGAACATGGGGATTAACCGTGTTCAGAACGGATGGAGAAGACCTGTATGTATATGACTTAAACCCTAAAAACCTGAATCAGTACAACTACCAGGGCAAATGGGAAGAAATGAAAATAATTGAAGAAACGATTCAGGTAAAAGACGGGCAAGATGTACATCTAGAGTTAAAATATACCAGGCACGGTCCGGTAAGTTATATTGACTCTGTACATTTTAAAGCCTATGCCGTAAGATGTGCCTGGTTAGAACCGGGAGGATCTCCCTACCTGGCATCCTTAAGAATGGACCAGGCAAAGACATGGGAAGAATTCAGGGAAGCATGCAGTTACAGCAACATACCAGGAGAAAATATGATTTGGGCTGACAAACTTGGGAATATTGGATGGCAGGCAGTTGGTATTGCTCCTGTACGAAAAAACTTCAGCGGCATGGTTCCTGTTCCCGGTGACGGAAGATATGAATGGGAGGAATATTTGCCAATCCTTGAAAAGCCCAATCTTTTGAATCCTGAATCTGGCTTTTTTGCTACTGCAAACCAGAATGTCACCCCCGAAAGTTACAACAACTGGGATGCTATTACCTACCTCTGGTCAGATCCATATCGCGGAAACCGGGTAAATAAAGTATTAGCTTCAGGTAAGAAATTCACAATGGATGATATGAAGAGTCTTCAAACTGACTATCATTCTATACCCGCAAGCCTGTTGGTACCATACCTTAAGAATTTAGACTTTAGTTTTGAATTGGAAACAGAAGCCATGGGTCTTTTACAAAACTGGAATTTTGAACTGGATAAAGATCTTCCTGAAGCAGGAATTTACGTGGCCTGGGAAAGACAGATAATGGATAATGCCAATGCCCTATTTGTCCCTGGAGAAATTAAGAATCTCGTATCTCTCCAATTGAATACAATTATTAATTTCCTGCAAAACCCTGATAATTCATGGACTACAGGAAAAGCCGGAAGAGATGAATTCCTGAAAGATGCATTTATCCAGGCAATTAACTTTTTGAGTAATACATACGGACCAAGTCCTGAAGATTGGATATACGGGCAGAAACAATTCAAGCATGTATTTATTAAGCACTCCTTAAGCAATATCCTGAATGAAGAATGGAGAGAAAAAATCAATGCAGGTCCGTTACCGCGAGGAGGAAACAGCTATACTGTTTGCGCAACCGGTGGAAACAACAAACAAACACATGGCGCCACATTTAAACTTATTATAGATACCGGAGATTGGGATTCAGCAATTGGAACCAATACCCCGGGACAATCAGGAGATCCTGATAGTCCTTTTTACAAAAACCTGTTTGAGTTGTGGGCTAATGACCAGTATTTTCCTGTATACTACTCAAAAGAAAAAATTGAATCTATAGAAGCAGAACGTCTTATTTTAAGTCCAAAAAAATAGAACAATGAGTCATATCTTTAAGGGAAATGAATATTATACTGATCCAAATAATTCAAAGCCTTTTTTGCTTCGTATCCTGTTGAAAACCTGGCTGGTATTCGCAATTCGATTCGCCCACCAGGTATTTAAGGCCAGGAAGCTAGCCAGATCGGGTAAATATCTCACGCCTCAATGGGAAAAATCTTCTTATGATACATTAAAATTAGTTGAAGACGCAGGAGGTAAAATTCACATAACCGGCCTCAATTATCTCCGCCAGGTTGAGGGTCCGGTTGTATTCATAAGCAATCACATGAGCACTATGGAGACCATGATCTTTCCCTGCATAATTAATCCTATAAAAGATGTCAGTTTCATAGTAAAAGAATCCCTTGTCAACCACCCTCTTTTTGGTGATACAATGCAAACCAGGAATCCTATACTTGTGAGTCGTACAAATTCAAGGGAAGACCTGATAAAAGTATTGAAGGAGGGTCCGGAAATGCTGGAAACAGGTACCTCAATAATAATTTTCCCGCAAAGCACCAGGAAAATTGTATTTAATCCAGCTGAATTTAATTCGCTGGGTATTAAGCTGGCATTGAAAGCAAATTGCCAGGTCATCCCGGTTGCTATTAAAACAGACTTCTGGAGCAATGGGAAACTCATTCATGATCTTGGATTGCTTCGTAAAAAAGAGCCCATTCATATTGCCTTTGGCCAGGTTTTGAAGCCGTCTGGAAATGGAAAAGCCGAGCATCAAAAGGTTATTGAATTTATTGGTTTAAAATCGGAATTATGGAACAAACATAAGACATAGAATTAGGCAAATGATCTTACTTGATAAACCTTTTGTTTCAGATTATTTAAAGGATACCATTCTTAAGAACAAATTTCCGCTTATAGATACAGAAATTTCAAGTCAATTGGATGGTGCGGAAAATCTTTTTTCTTATAATACTCAAGCTGCCATAATAAAGCTGAAAAAGCAAATACATCCCCTCCTCTATACGAATTCAGAGAATTCCATTGAATGGATGATGAAGAATCTAAAATTCACAGATATCCCAGAAAAAATATCACTTTTTAAGGATAAAGTGAAATTCAGAAAACTTACAGAAAAATTGTATCCTGACTTTTATTATCAGGAAGTAAGTGTAGATGATATTGAGACTCTGAATATTTCAAAATTCCCAAAGCCCTTTATCATTAAGCCATCCGTAGGCTTCTTCAGCATTGGAGTTTACAAGGCCAGTGATGAAAAGGATTGGTTACATATTAAAAATCTTATCAATAAAGATCTTTTGAAAGCAAAAAAGATTTACCCTTCTGAAGTACTCGACATCTCAACTTTTATCATTGAAGAGTGCTTTGAAGGAACAGAATTTGCTTTCGATGCCTACTACAATGAACAGGGGGAGCCGGTTGTTTTAAATACTTTCGAGCACCTTTTCTCTTCTAAAGAAGATCTAAGTGATCGTGTTTATTTTACTTCCAAAGAAGTAGTAGAAAAACACATGGGTGATTTCACACGCCTCCTGGAAGAGATTGGGGGCCTTTCACATCTTCGGAATTTCCCTGTGCATGTAGAGGTTCGAATAAATAAACAGGGTAAAATATTCCCTATAGAACTTAATCCTATGCGATTTGGGGGATGGTGTACAACAGCTGACTTAAGCTTTCATGCTTATGGATTTAATCCATATGAATTTTATTTTCATCAAAAAAAGCCTGACTGGAAGAAACTGCTTAAAGACATGAATGATAAAACCTTTAGCATCGTTGTATTAGATAATTGTTCAGGACTTGATAGTAACCAGATCCAAGAGTTTAATTTCAAAAAATTAATGTCAGAATTTGAAAAACCATTAGATTTAAGGAAAATTGACTTCAATAAATACCCGGTCTTTGGTTTTTTGTTTACCGAAACCAGCAGGGGAAATTTTTCTGAACTTGAAAAAATATTGAGGTCTGATTTACGGGATTATATTATACTAAAATGAACTACCTCGTAGCAGAGCTAACGAGGTATCAAAATAGGAATTTGTTTTCAAAACGATGCAAGCATCGGAGTATTATACTCATTTATCCCGATACGCTACACTATCGGGATTCGTTCAACTT
>JAYEGO010000110.1:0-4825 GCA_034659155.1 Bacteroidota bacterium
CTGGCACTTATATATGAGCCAATGATGGACAGCGCATCTGCATATAAAACCAGTAGGGGTAACATAAAGCTAACGGCCAATACCCGGGTAGTAACAACAAAGCTGATTGGGTTGGTCCCTGAAACTTCCATGGCATCCAACTGCTCAGTTACCCGCATGGATGCTAATTCTGCGCCTATTCCCGATCCAACTTTTCCAGCTACTATCAAAGCTACAATTACAGGACCGATCTCTCTGATAATTGAAAGAGCAACCATTCCCGGTAGCATTGATTCGGCCCCGAATTTTGCCAACGTAGGTCCAGACTGAAGAGTAAGTACTAAACCAAGAATAAAACCGGTTATTGAAATAAGTGGAAGGCTTTTGTTCCCAACATTGTAACACTGTCTGGAAAATTCCTGAAAGTTTACACCATGTTTGAGGAAACTTTTAAATATACTGGAAATAAATACACCCAGATTCCCTATCCCAAGCAAGAAGTTGGCAATGGCATCTTGAAATTTTGAGTTTTTTGTCATAATATGGTACAGGATACTATAATAGCCTCTTTGAAGAATTTCGCAATTTACAAATTAATTTAACAACTATTTTATGCGAAGCCTTGCCTTTGGCAAATAGCAATTATTTTCTTATTGCCTTAAACGTACCATTTGGCTGAATAAACAGAACTTCAGTAATAGCCTTCTTTTCTCCTTCAATAAATTCTAATTTGAAACCTTCCAGGGATTTAATAGAAAACCTATGTAATCCGGTTGCAAGCAATTCATATTCCGGTTGCCCGGGAACGAATAAATACAATGTTTCGTCAGCTTTTAAATATACTCTGGCAATCATTCCGGATAATTCGTATTCTCCTACATAGGTTTCCAGAATTTCTTTGTCAACTACAATCTCATTAGGTGTACGTTTGAATTCTATAGGATCCAATGCTGCTTCAAATTTAACTTTAAGGCTTGATATTTCACCTGCATCATTTGTGTTAAAATTTATTCTTAGTTCAGAAGTTTCGGTAGTATCTATACCAGACTCTTTTACTTCAAAAGGCTCAAAAACGTCGTAATGATAATGCCTAAGCCACATTTTCATTATTGGAAACTGTGCAAATAAAGAATCTCTTTCTACTTTCAAATCGAAACTACCATACCCCGGATGAGAATAAGTGCCAGTAAATTCTTCAATAATATGAGATGTTTTAGTACCTGACTTTCTATTTGAAGTGGCGGTTAATTTGGCTTCTTTCTGATTTTTGATTGTTTTATCACGTTGCTTTTTTAAATCTTTATTCCAATCAGTTACAGAAACTTTTAAAACCCTGTCTGCAATTATATTTCGTACTATAGGGGGTACCGAAGAACCATTTTGATTGGTTAAAACTACGATCCCAATACTATCACTTGGGAAAAAACATGTGCTGGCAGTGAACCCATCAATAGCACCCCCATGCTCCACTCTGTAATGTCCTTTATAGGAGGAAATACCCCAGCCGTAGCCATAATTTGATAAATGCAAACCAGGATTTTCCTTACCTGGCAAAGCTCCGCTAACCACCATTTGTGAACTTATGGCCTGATCTACAAATGAAGCAGGTATAATTTCAATATCCTTGAACTTGCCTTTATTAATCCAGGTTATTAGCCAATTAGACATTTCGTTCACGCTACTGTTAATGCTGCCTGCAGGACTCATTCCGGCAATATTGTAATAATCCATTTTCTGAATGATACTGTCATTCTTTAATTCATAACCAAAAGCTACATCTTCTCCTGTTTTCAATCCGGTTATAGACAGATTTGATCTTTTCATTTCAAGTGGTACAAACAGTTTTTCTCTAACATTTTCCTCCCAGCTTTGTCCGGTTATTTTTTCAGTAATAACACCTTGTGCCAGAAACATAAAATTATTATAATACCATTTTTCTCTAACACCTGTAAATGGTTCCTGAAATGCCACACGCTGAAGGAGACTGTCTTTTGAATTGCTTGGAAATATATACCATGAATAATCATGACGAGGTAAACCGGTACGATGACTCATCAAGTCTTTAATGCTTATGGAATTGTTCATTTCCTGATTAAAAAACTCAAATTCGGGAATGTATTTCCCTGGACTCTCATCAAATGATATTTTATTCTCACTTTGCAATAAGCCTAATAATGAAGCAGTGAAGGCTTTAGTGCAAGAGCCAATTGCAAATAGGGTATTTGGAGTAACCGGAATTTTGTTTTCAAAATCCCGGTACCCAAATCCCCTGGCATAAATGATTTTGTTTTTTTCAACAACAGCAACAGCAAATCCTGCAGCTTTCCATGTTTCTAATACTTCTATTAATTCCTTATCAACATTTTTTAATCGTTTACTAAGATCCTGATCCCTTTTTTGAGCCACTATTGATGATGTCAATACAATCGCAAAAACCAGCCCTAATGCTTTTTTCATAATAATATGTTTTTTATTTTATTTTTTGATTTTTTACTTTCTAATGATTTTCTAATTCTTGTATTTTCTACAACAATCTTGAAAATATTCTGCCAGGCGCTTCTTCTTTAATCCTAATATTCCCTGGGTGACCCTTACAAAGGAAAGTTCTCCCTTTCGCTTAAATAAATCTATTTCATCAATATAACCAGATTCGTAATCTTGAAACTCCCAGTGATAATAAGAGAGATATCCTTTAACAATTACTTTTCTGAATTATCGAGGGTATTATATTTAACTTTTCGTTTATTCCATATTTCACGAGCAAATTGTTGCATGTCTTCTATCCTGTCTTTCTCATCTACAATTTCTAAACCTAATAAGGTTTCAATTATGTCTTCCATTGTCACAATTCCATCCATTCCTCCATACTCATCCACAATTAGTGCGATATGTTCTTTTTTCTCGAGTAAGATTTCCCATAAACTAAAAAGTGTTTGAAATTCAGGAACAATCACAATTTCTCTACAAATATCTCGAAGCTTTAAATTAGCTTTTTTTTCAGCTAACTTTTCAAATACGGTTTCACGAAAAACATACCCTGTTATATTTTCATGATTTTTTGAATAGACAGGAATGCGTGTATAATGAAGAAACTCCTTTTGTATAAGAAATTCTTCTAATGACATATTTTCATTTGCTACAGTTACAACTACTCTAGGCGTCATTATTTCCGTAACCCTTACAGTCTTAAGCCGGATTAAGGTTTGAATAATTTTGCTTTCTTTTTCATTAAAAATCCCTTCTTTAGTTCCAAGCTTAGCCATTGCAGATATTTCTTCTCTATTAATAGACAGCTCGCTAGTATTCCCGGAAAATAGTTTAGTTATGTAATTAGCCATTATCACTAAAGGAAAAGTAATATTTACCATAGTATTAATAATTATTCCGGAAACTAATGCCAATTTCCTCCAATATCTGGCACCAATCGTCTTTGGAATTATTTCAGAAAAAACTAAGATTAAAAGTGTAAGGATGGCCGAAATAATACCAAAATATAATTCACCAAACATCTTTGTTGCTTGTGCTCCAACCCCGGCCGCTCCAATAGTATGTGCAACTGTATTCAAAGAAAGTATTGCCGACAATGGTCTTTCAATATTTTTCTTTAATTTAATAAAAGTGGTTGCTGATTTATGACCGCTTTCTTCTTTTACAATCAGGAAGGATATGGGTGTTGAGAACAAAACAGATTCCATTACAGAACACAGAAATGAAACAAATAGTGCTAGAAACAAATAAAATAATAGAAGAAACATTACTGATAGTTATTTTTATTTAAAGCTTCGTTTTTTAATCATTCCTCCTTTGAGATCTTTTACGCTGTTCATTACGATAAAAGCGTTCGAGTCTATTTTTTGAATTTCAGTTTGAAGTCTAGAGATTTCAAGTCTTGTGATAACCGAATAGATAATATCCGTTTGGTCCAGGATTTCTCCTCGCTTACCGTAGCCCCTTTTTCCATCGTAAATAGTCACTCCTCTTCCCATTTCTTCAATAATCATTACCCTGATATCTTCACTATGAGTTGAAATTATGGTTACACCAATGTATTCTTCAACTCCTTCAATTACGAAATCAACTGTTTTTGATGCAGCAAGGTAGGTGAGGATGGAATACAGTGCTATTTCTATTGACAGGAGATATGCAGCAATTGAAAAAATAATGATATTGAATACAAGAATGAGATCACCTATGGTAAGCACCGATTTTCGACACAAGTAAATGGCAAGTACCTCTGTGCCGTCAATAACACTTCCACCCCTTACCGAAAGGCCAATCCCCCCACCAAGAAAGAAACCACCAAAAACAGCCACCAATAACTTGTCTGAAGTGATTATTGGATAATCAACAACCACGAGGACAATGGCAAGTCCAACAATAGCAATAATACTTTTGATAGCAAAGGATTTACCAATTTGGAAATATCCCAGGATAATGAATGGTGCGTTGATTATGACAATTAGCACCGATAAAGAATAGTTTGTAAGTGCTTCGGTTAAAAGCGAAATACCAATTACTCCGCCATCTAAAAATCCGTTAGGCAATAAAAACCCCTTGAGTCCAAAACCGGCAGATAAAATACCAAGAGAAATAAAAGCAATGTCCTTGAGCAAACGTGTTGCTGTAACCCTTAATTCTAAAGATTGTTTAGCTATTGTATAATTGCTTATTTTATCTGAACGGTTTTTGCCAAGATATCCTTTTATTTTCTCTAGTATTGTTTGCTTGTTTATAGAACCCATAGTTTTTCTCAATTCTAATAATATTTTTATTCGTGAAACTCAAATTTCAAAAGTAGCCTGTCCCGATTTTTCGGGATAATGAATTGAAATTTGTAAGTTGAACG
>JAYEGO010000111.1:0-4815 GCA_034659155.1 Bacteroidota bacterium
CTTGGTTCTTATGCAGTAGCCTGGTTTGGAATAAGGATGAATACACTGGCTAACTCAAGAATGGCATTTGCTTCCCTTGAGAGGAAACCTATCAAACTTTTGCGTATTCCTTTAAATGCAGGCATGAGTATTGGCGTGGTATTGATTTCCCTGGAATTGATCATGATGTTGGTTATTTTATTGTTTGTTCCAGGTAAATATGCAGGGGCCAGTTTTATTGGTTTTGCAATTGGGGAATCTCTTGGTGCTTCAGCATTGAGAATTGCCGGAGGAATTTTTACAAAAATCGCTGACATTGGGTCTGATTTAATGAAGGTGATTTTTAAAATTGGAGAAGATGATCCCAGGAATCCAGGCACTATTGCTGATTGTGTTGGTGATAATGCCGGAGACAGCGTTGGTCCTACAGCAGATGGCTTTGAGACATACGGGGTTACCGGTGTTGCACTTATCTCTTTTATTCTTCTGGCTGTTACCAGTGCAGAATTCCAGATTCAATTGCTTACATGGATTTTTGTCATGAGGATATTGATGATTATTACCTCTATTGTTTCTTTTTGGATAAATGATGCTATCACAAAGGCCAGATACAGCGATGTTGATGAACTTGATTTTGAAAAACCTCTTACCTCCCTGGTCTGGATTACTTCCTTACTTTCTATTGCGGTTACATTTGTAGCAAGTTATCTGATAATTGGCGATCTGCCTGACAATTTGTGGCTTTCATTATCGGTAATTATCAGTGCCGGTACTCTTGGTGCTGCATTGATCCCTGAGTTTACAAAAATATTTACAAGTCCCAAATCGAAGCATGTAAATGAGGTAGTTGAGGCATCGAAGCAAGGTGGAGCTTCCTTAAATATATTGTCGGGTCTTGTTGCAGGTAATTTTAGTGCCTTCTGGCAGGGAATGGTATTCTTTGTTTTGATGTTTATTGCATATTTTGCAAGCACTTATGGTTTAGACAACTTCATGATCTTCCCATCTATTTTTGCTTTCGGACTGGTTGCCTTTGGTATGCTTGGAATGGGTCCTGTTACAATTGCAGTAGATAGTTATGGCCCAGTTACAGATAATGCTCAATCCATATATGAACTTTCTTTGATTGAGGAAAATAAAGAGGCTTTAACTCCTGAAATTGAAAAAGATTTTGGATTCAAGCCTGATTTTGAAAAGTCAAAATATTACCTGGAAGCTAATGATGGAGCAGGAAATACTTTTAAAGCAACTGCAAAACCGGTTCTTATTGGAACAGCTGTAGTAGGTGCTACAACAATGATCTTTTCTATCATTTTGGTTATTCAACATACTCTGGGTGTAGAGCCAACCTCGATCCTAAACCTATTAAATCCATATAGTATTTTGGGCTTCCTTTTAGGAGGTGCTGTGATCTATTGGTTTACAGGTGCTTCTATTCAGGCCGTTACAACTGGAGCAGCAAGGGCTGTTGAATACATTAAGGAGAATATCAATCTTGACCCAAATGCTCCTAAAAAGGCCGATGTGGAAAAGTCCAGGTCAGTGGTTAAAATTTGTACAGTTTATGCACAAAAGGGAATGTGGAATATTTTTATCGCGATTTTTTCATTTTCTCTTGCCTTTGCTTTTCTTGCAGCTCCTGCCGGATCTAATCTCCCGGTTTCCTTGTTTGTAAGTTACCTGTTATCAATCGCATTTTTCGGATTGTTTCAGGCTATTTTTATGGCAAATGCCGGTGGTGCATGGGATAATGCCAAGAAAGTAATAGAGGTAGATATGCAGGAAAAAGGCACCCCATTGCATGAAGCTGCTGTTGTTGGAGATACAGTTGGAGATCCTTATAAAGATACTTCATCGGTTGCTTTAAATCCTATCATTAAATTCTCAACGCTTTTTGGTTTATTGGCAATGGAAATTTCACTCACAGAGCAATTCAGACATATAGCTCCTTATTTTGGGCTTGTTTTCCTCTCTATTGCCCTTTATTTTGTTTATCGTTCTTTCTATAATATGAGAATAAAATAGAGATACTACCGGCTGATCTGTGGTGTGATGTGCCATATCTCAGGGCTGTCTTAAAAGAAAAGAATCATTACTGATTGAAGGTTTTTAGAGCAAAATCCTTCCCGTCAAAAACACCATAGGTGAAATGGCTGATCCAGTCGCCAAGATAAATAAAGCGGGAATGATTCTTTAACCTGATGTCAATAGGGATATGGCGATGCCCAAAAATAAAGAAATCGAATTTTTCATTTTCGGATACTTCACAGGCATATTGTACCAGCCATTCTTTTTCTTCCCCCAGGAAATCTGCAGAAACACCTGACAGGCGACTATCTTCAGATAGTTTACTTGCAAACCATAGGGCGAAGTTGGGGTGCAACCTGGAGTACATCCATTGTAAAAATCTATTGGTAAATATTTTTTTCAGGAATTTATAACCTTTATCTCCTGAACCTAAACCATCCCCATGTGCGAGAAAGAATTTTTTGTTCTGAAATTCATAACTGAATGGTTTTCGATGAAGGATAACCCCGGTTTCTTCAGGCAGATAATCGAAAACCCATATATCATGATTGCCGGTAAAAAAATGAACAGGAATACCTGAGTCGGTTATTTCAGATATTTTCCCTAGCAGGCGAGTAAATCCCCTGGGAACAACTCTTTTATATTCAAACCAGAAATCAAAAATGTCCCCAAGGAGAAATATCTCAGCAGCATCTTCTTTAATTTTATCCAGCCAGCTAACAAAACGCTTTTCTCTTTCCAGGCTTTCTTTATTGTTTGGAATGCCAAGATGAAGATCAGATGCAAAGTATATTTTATTTCTGCCTTTCAATATCCTTAAATCAGAAACCAAAAACCTGTTCTAATTTTATTTTTAATGCTTTTCCGTGCAATTCGCTGCCAACAATTGTGCCGTCTTTATCTACAAAATAGTTTGAAGGTATGCCCTTGATATTAAACAAAGTTATCACTTTTGAATTTGGATAGGCCAAATCACTGACATTTATCCAGGGAAGTTCATCAAACTTAATCGCTTTTGTCCAGGCATCCATGTTGTTGTCAAAAGAAACCTGGTAAATCTCAAAACCACGGGATTTATACTTTTCATATAAAGATTTAAAACTCAGGTTTTCTGTAATACTTGCCTGATCCCAGGAGGCCCAAAAAGATAAAAGAACATATTTCCCCTGCAAAGAGGATAAGGATATAGTGTCTCCGGAAGGATCCGGAAGAGAAATATCCAGGTTTTGAACCTCTGCTTTATTTATTAATTCATTCACTTTAAATTGGTTCAATCGCCCCATTTCGTTACTCAGGTTGGCAATCAGAGCCTTTGTATGCTTAGACTCGGGATAATATAATTTTAAGCTATCAGAAACCAGTTTCATAAACTGAATATCTTTAATGTCATTCAGTACATAAGTGTTATCATCATATTGCTGGTAGATTGCCTTTATTGAAGCAAGTGAACTTAAATGATCTAATATGAAGCCAATGGAATATCGTCGCTGATTGTTGAGAGTTTTATCATAAAGATCACTAAGTTCAATACTTAAAGTATCAAATCCTTCAGTATTAAGATTAGCCTGATAAACCGTTGTTATGGAATCTAGTATTGAAATGGTTTTTCTCAGGTGATTATCAATATCCCGAAGAAGAGCAGACCCTGGAGATCCTGAAATGATAGAATTTCCAGGTAAGCTTGGGTTATTGGATGTTAGTTTGATTTTTTCTCCGGGCTCGACAAGTAGGGTAATAAAATTGTTTTCTGATAAACCCAGTTTATAGAAATCTGCTTCAGGGGCATCAAGTTTAAATTTAAAATTTCCGGAAGCATCTATAAGGACTGAATCAACTACCTTTTTGGAGTTGATATTAACTTTTTCAATAATGATATAATTGTTATCAGCCTCCGAAATATTCCCGGAAATATGTATCCGGGTATTTTTCGCACATCCCCACATAACGATAGGGATAAGCAGTATGAACAATTTTTTCATTTATTCCTGGCTGAATATTTCTTCAAGTTTTGCTCCCAGAGCATCACCTCTAAGGTTCCGAGCTATGATATTTCCTTCCCTGTCCAAAAGAAAACTTGCAGGGATACCTTCTATCTGAAACAATGGAACTACCGAAGATTTCCAATATTTAAGATCACTTACATGTAACCACTTCCCAAGGCCATCTTCTTTTATTCCATCCATCCAGTTTTCCCTGGTTTTATCAAGAGAAACCTGGAAAATCTCAAACCCCTTTTTATGGTACTTCTCATAATTTGCCACAAGATTCGGATTTTCTCTACGGCATGGGGCACACCAGGCAGCCCAGAAATCCAATAGAACTACTTTCCCTTTTGTTGAGGAAAGCCTGAGTGTATCTCCATCGGGATTTGGGAGAGCAATTTCCGGAGGAGCTTTCCCTGTGCCTAAGACATTATTTCTCAATTCAGCAAGTTTCATGCTTTCTTTCATGTCTTCAACATTCCCATGTAAGGACTTTACAAGTTCTGACTCCGGATACTTTTCATATAATATAGAATCAATAGTTTCATAGTAAACATAGTCTTTTGTTGGGTCAAGAATGAATTGATTGGGCCCCATTTGTTGGTATAAAGCCATTAAGGTGGCAAGGGAACCGGGATTATCTTCAATAAACCTGATTGTAAAACTTCTCATGTCTTTTGTGATTTCTTCCGACTTTGAATTCAGGTCTTTCATTATGGAGGATAAATTTGGACTTTCTATACTGTCATAATACACCTGGCTCAATTTTCCAATTTCTTCCATGGAGGACATCAATTTTCCTGTATATTCCTTAAGTAACTCTGAG
>JAYEGO010000112.1:0-4809 GCA_034659155.1 Bacteroidota bacterium
GCAAGGCTCAAAGGAAGCTACGAACAATAGCCGGGAGATTAACACGTGAGTTAGAAAGGAAACTACCGGAAGAAAAGCTTAATTTGTATAAAAATGATCTTGAGCTGTTCAAGAAAGTTATTGCACGTAAAAAGTTAGACAAGGATAAGATCTATAGTTTACATGAATCTGAGACAGCCTGTATTGCAAAAGGGAAAGCACATAAAACATGATTGCCGAATGGCCAGAAACTATCTGAAAGGGACTATTGGAGACGATATGAATGCAATTTTAGCCGGAGCGGCCTTCAATTTCAGGAGATTGCTCAGGGTAATTGAACAAGAAATAATTTTTTCTGTTTTTGAGATACTATTCCCAAAGAAAAAACTTGTAATTTTATACTAATTCAACGAAAAAGCAACTTGTTAAGGATCGATTAATTAAACTTCTTATTGTATTTTTGCGACTTCTTCTTGCTAGCGTGTAAGGAATTTTCATTGTCAAATTTCTGTAAATATTATGATTAAACTATTGACTGTAATTGGGGCACGACCGCAAATAATTAAATCTGCTGCTTTAAGTCGGACAATCTCCAATAAATTCAGCAATGAAATCAACGAGACTCTATTACATACCGGTCAGCATTATGACAGAGGTATGTCTGAGGTGTTTTTTGGAGAAATGAAGATACCTTTTCCTCTTTATAATCTATCTGTGGGATCGGGAAATCATGGAATTCAAACGGCAACTATGATTAAAGGTATTGAGGAGATATTGCTGAAAGAGAAACCTGATTTTCTCGTATTATATGGAGATACTAATTCCACATTGGCTGGGGCCCTTGCTGCTTCCAAATTAAAAATCAGGATAATTCATATTGAAGCAGGATTGCGTTCGTTTAATAAAAATATGCCGGAAGAAGTAAACCGGGTTTTGTGTGACCATGTTTCAAGTTTATTGTTTACTCCAACTAAGCAAGGACTTGGGAATTTAGTTTTGGAAGGGTTTAAAACAGCATCAAATCCTCCTTATACGATAGATAATCCAGGAATTTTTCATTGTGGCGATGTTATGTATGATAATAGTTTGTTCTTTGGAGAACTGGCTGAAAATAAATCCCAAATTCTCAGCAAATTGGGTATTAAACCTCAGAATTTTATTCTTTTAACCTTACATAGAGACTTTAACACGGACAATGCTAAAAGGTTAAATCAAATTTTTTCTACAATTATTAGAATTTCTGAATTGTATAATGAGACTATTGTATTTCCCATGCATCCACGAACATTACATCAAACACAGAAGTTGCTGGACAAGAACCTGATAAGGCGAATGGAACTTTCAAATAGATTTATCAATATTCCTCCAGTATCTTTTCTTGATATGATTCAATTGGAGAAAAATGTAAAAATGATTATTACAGACTCGGGAGGAGTTCAGAAAGAAGCATATTTTTTCAAGAAACCGGTAATTATATTAAGGCCTGAAACAGAATGGGTTGAGATCATTGATCAAAAGGCTGGGATTATTGTGGATGCTGATGATAATAAAATAATGAAAGCTTATGAGTATTTTAAAAACGGAAACGGAAATTTAACTTTTTCAAAAATATTTGGTAATGGAAAGGCAGCCGAGTTTATTTGTAAAACCATACTCAAGCAGCAAATTGTATAGATTTATTTTCCTGATAAAAGCTTAATAGCAGGAATGGGTAAAAAGCAGATAATCTTCTTTAATGAATAAAAGAGTGAAGATATTGATGGTACTGGAAGGTAGCTTCCCTCCGGACGAAAGAGTTGAGAAAGAAGCAATTTCTTTAATCAATTATGGATTTGATGTACATATTGCTTGTTATTCCTTTCAAGAAAGGGGCAGAACAAGCAAGAATCATATGGGGATTAAGGTGCATACCAAATTCATTAATTCTTTTACTTATAAAGCAAGTATTGGGTGTTTAAATTTCCCTTTTTATTTCAGTTTTTGGAAGAAATTTATATGGAAGTTGCAAGATGAAGAAGGGTTCAAGGCTATTCATATTCATGATTTGCAACTGGGAAGAATAGGATGGAAATTCAAAAAATATTTTAAACTTCCTTTTATTTTGGATTTGCATGAGAATTTTCCGGCCCTGCTTGATGCTTCGCTCCACATACAAAAATTTCCGGGAAAATTGTTTTATTCATCACAACAATGGAATACTTACGAAAAGGAATCTATAAGTAACTGTGACCATGTATTAACGGTTGTTGAAGAAATGCGTGACCGGATTATCAATATTGGGATTCCTGAAAATAAAATTATTGTAGTTCCAAATACTCCTGAGATAAGTCAATTAAAAACATTTTCAGGTCAACCAGATAAAGAATTCATTACCCTGTTTTATTCTGGAGGGTTAACTATTCACAGGGGTTTGCAGGTGGTTATTGAAGCACTTCCTTTTTTAACAGAAAAATATCCTAAGCTGAGATTATGGATTGTTGGAGCGGGGAGTTTCCTTAAGATCTTGAAGCAGCAAGTTAAACAGTTGGAATTAGAAGGCATGGTGTTTTTTCTGGGATTTAAGTCTCAGGATCAGATGTTTGAGCTATTGACAAAAAGCGATATTGCCCTCATTCCTCATTTAAAATCAATTCAGACAGATAATTCGTCTCCTAATAAGTTATATCAATATTTATATTATAATAAACCTATTGTATGTTCTGATTGTAATTCGCTTAAAAGAATTCTTGGAGAATCGGATTCAGGATTCATTTACAAAAGTGATTCCCCGGAAGATTTTATAGAGCAATTAAGCAAAATTCTTCAAGCTGGTGATATCAGTATTTTAGGAAATGATGGCAGGAAATTAATACTAGACAGATATAATTGGGATAGAACCGTTCAACCACTTACTCATGTGTATCAAAATTTATTTAAATCATAAAATTGACAGGCAAATGAGAGATAAAGAAAAGCTCTTGTAGAATTTTATTTATTGGAAACAACATTATACAGATTATTTAAAGAAGATGCCAATTTCAAGCGCATACCCAGGGTAAATAAACAATTATTTTAATGAATCAATATTTGTCAACAAATCAAATTGAATATGTCTTATATCATTTAAATATGATTGTTGATTTGAATTCAGAGATTAAGGAAAGAATAGTTTTTATTAAAAACGAATCTGAAATTAAAGATCATACAAACAGGATATTATTTATACTTTCAGACCAGGGTATTAATTATGAAAAAATAAAAACTATAAATGAAATTCCGGTATTATTTCCAATTTCAGAATCACAAAAATTTTATGAGCTTAATAATACAAATCTTATTTTTTCTGATGATCTTCTTAAATCGGCTTTTTTTCTTCTCTCAGGATACCAGGAATACAAATCATTATTTCGGGACCCTTTAAATAGATACCCATATGAGAAATCAATTCAGGCAAAGTTGAATATAACGCATAAACCAGTTGTAAATTATTATTTTGAAATTATTTATAATGGTATTCATGAGTTTTGTTTGGTTAACAGTATTAGATTTGGGAAAAAGGAAAATATTTTTTCAAATTTTGGTTTTTTACTATCACATGACATTGATAGGGTTGATTATTACGACATCTATTTTTTAGGATATAAAGTTAAAGAACTTCTTGGCCTTGTTAAAAGGGAGTATCCTTGGTTTGTTTCATTTAAGTTACTTTGTAAAGGAATTCGGCAATTTATTAAGTTGCGAAATAAGGAAAATCCTTATTGGGATTTTGATTTTCATCTTAATTTAGAGAAGAATAATGGGATTAAATCGACATTCTTTTTTCTACAGAAAGATCAAAAACATGTTGACTCATACTATAGTTTTGATGAGCCCAGGATTATTAAATTAATCAACAATCTTGAACATAATGGTTGTGAAGTTGGTCTACATGGTGCTGTCAGAACAACTACCTCTAAAGAATTAATGGATAAGCATTACAGAAAATTATCACAAATTTCCAAAGCAAAAATATGTGGGATAAGGCAGCATCGGTTAAATTTTGAAATGCCTACAACTTCATTAATACAGAAGGAAGTTGGATTAAAATATGATTCTTCTTTAGGATTTGCTGCTCACGAAGGATTTAGAAACTCTTATTGCTTGCCATTCAAACTATTTGATTTTGAAAATGATGGAATAATTAATCACTGGGAGTTTCCTTTATTGGTAATGGATGTTACACTATTTGAGTATCGAAAATTAAATTTTCAAGAGGCTAGACTTGAAATTATCAACTTGCTTTCAGAGGTAAAGAAATTTCATGGCATATTTTCCCTTCTTTGGCATAATGGTTATTTTGATGAAAATAGACATCCTGGTATAACAGAGTTTTATCTAAACATAATAAAAGAAATAACATCACAAAATCCTCAATCAGTATTAGGTATAGAATTATTAGATCGCTTATAGCTATTAATAAGAAAGATTTTATAAATAAATAACGCAAGTAGAAGTTGTAAAAGGATTAATTTTTTAAGATGACTTTAATAGACAGTAATAAAACGATGAACGAACATGCTGATTATTAAAATAAGTGAATTAATAGTATTGTATGGTTAGACTCTCGAAAATATTATTTTATAAATGGTGGTACATCAGGAGACCAATAAAATGGTTATCCCCTCTCATCTCAATTTTTGAGAAGCAGAAGATTAGGAAGTATGGAACCCTGCCTTCTCAGAATTCTCCAGTATTTATCATTGGAATACCCAGATCCGGAACAACTATTCTATATCAACTTGTAACTCAAATCTTTAATGTTTCATATTTTAATAATTTTATTAATCTTTCCAGGGAGAATTTATATTTTGG
>JAYEGO010000113.1:0-4808 GCA_034659155.1 Bacteroidota bacterium
AAGAACTTCTTCAGCTTTTTCATCTGCCTCATGAACTATATTTTCAGCTTGCTTATCCCCTTGTTCCCTTAATTTATCTGCTGCTTTTTTCGCAATAGCAACTGCAAAACTATTTTTCCCCTCTGCTTCTTTCTCCAGTTTATCTGCATTGGCATAAGCTTCTTTCTTCACTTGCTCAGCAGATTCACGTGCTAACTGACGAATGGTTTCTGCTTCTTTTTCTGCCTGAACTATAATTTTCTCAATCTCTTCATTGATTTCTTCTTTAGCTTCCTCTACCAATTCTTCTTTTTGCTTTACAAGTTCCTCCTTTACTTCCTTAACAATGGCTTCTTTTACTCCACTTCCGGCACCATCACTTTTCCCTGCACCAAGACTCAACTCAGGCTTCCCGATTTTCCCACGAATTTTAAAGTTCACAGGAATAATTTCTCCGGGCTCAAAATTCAGCCCCAGGGAGGTAGCCTGTGCACCAAGATCATCAATTAGTTTATTGGCCCCAGAACCCAGATATTCCCTTGGCACATCCATTTTAACAAGATAATTTAAACTTTGATCCAGACCATGAGATCCACTCACATTGGTAGCAATATCTCCTGCCTGAACTTTAAAAGGTTTGATTTCAACTCTTCCGTCTTTTATCAGAAAAGAAATGTTTAGGTCCTTAAAAGTATTAGTAAGGTCTTTGTTCATCTTCAACAAACTCTTCATTTGATCAAAGCTCGGTGAACTTAAAACCTGAACCTCCCTGGAATGCAATTTCCCAGATCCGCTTATTGTAGAGATTACAGGCATCATATCTGCTCCAAGCTTAGCTGAAAAATCGAGAGAAGACGAAACCTTACCCTTTAGGTCCTTTGCAAAGGGAGTCAATGCTTTAACCATATTGAAACTATGATATGCTGCAGCTATGTCTATTTCAGTCATATCCAGGTTCATTGCAAATAAAGGATTCAAGGTATCAGAAACATCATATTCTCCTTTTGCCATCATGCTGCCATCCAGCAAATTCATTCTTAAGTCATTCAAGATTATTTTAGAGTCTTTCACCAAAATTTCTCCATGCACCTTGTCAAGCCTCATCTCTCCATATTCCACATGATTCAAACTTGATGTAAAGCTAAAATCTACATTTGCCGGAATCTTTACTACTGACAGTGAAACAGTATCCTCTGGAATCTCCTCTTCCTGTAAAGCTGTAGATTCAGGCATTATTTCATTAACATCAAGCAGTCCGGATTTAAGATCAAAACTACCTGTTAGTTGTTCGTCTTTTAACGCGAATAAAAGGTAATTCTCCATCCTTCCCTTCAACTGAATATCGGAAGCCCCCAGTTTCATATTCAGTTTTGACAAATCAAGAAGCATCGGAGAAAATATAAGCTCCGCCTCAGTAATCTGTACAGGAACAGGAATATCTGGGGTATTCAGTTTGAAATCTGTAAGCCGGATTATTCCATCGGCTCCAAAATCTTCATAACGTTCTTCTTCTATTGAAGATAATTTTCCCTGAAGTTTTAAAGAAGAATAAATCTCGCCATCCAAACTTATCCCTTCCATAGGAATAATATCTGAGAAATCAGAAAGGTCAATAGTTCCGCTTAGTCCACCTTTCAACTGTAGATCGCTAATGGGTGTTTGAATATGCAGATCAGCAGAAACCGGATTATCTCTAATTTCAAAAGCGAAAGTGTTTATATCAATCCTGGTTTCATCGAGGTCTTCTCCTTTCACATTCAAATTCACAGCAATATTTATTTTCTCAATAGAAGTCGGTAAATCCGGATATTTAAACATGGCATTTTCAACCATCAGGTCAAGCTCAATATCTGGCAGAATAGAATCTTTTTCATTGTAAACCCCATTTACAGCTCCCGACAGCAGTAAATTACCCTTTGTTTCAAGATCCTGAAAATCATTCATATATATTACAGGAACAAGCGAAATTAAAGATTTAAAACTGGTGTTTAAGGTATTGAAGCGAACATCTAATTTTGGATTTTCACTTCCGAGATCAATATTTCCGGCAAACTGCAGGCTCAGGTCATTCAGCGAAAATTCATTCTCAGAGAATGTGAAACTCATATTATCGAGATCTGCAGCAAGTGCAATATTCATAGCAAGAGCCACATTTTTCAAATACGGAATACCATCCATTTTTACATTCACCGGATTAGCACTTGCATGAAGTCTGATCTGAGTTTCAGAGCTACCAAGTTTACCTCCCATAGTAAAATTAAAACTCTCAAGTGACGCAATTATATCTCCGGAAAGATCTACATAACGAACACTTCCGTTTTTAATAGAAAATTTCTTAAGTTGTATTTTGAAGTCACTCTCTCCCTCACTTTCTTCTATAAGAATAGAATCGGGGGTAGCTTCAGTTTCCCTGACAATATCCCAGTTTGCTTGTCCTGAATCTAAAACTTTTGCTAAAATTACCGGAGTATCAAGTAATACTGAAGTTATCTCCGGCCCTCTTTTACTTATTGCACTTACCAGGTTTACTGAAACTCTAAAAGTCTTAAAGCGAACCAGGGTGTCTTGAGAAAACTCATCAATGCCTACAATAGACAGGCCTTTCAGCCCCATACTTAAGTTTGGAAAATTTCTTATCAAGCTTAAATGAAAGTCATCAAATGATACTTTTGCATTTAAGCTGCTATTCAATTCATTTTCTACCCTGTTTAATATAGGGGCCTTAAAAAAAACAGGTATAAGAATTAAGGCCAGCAAAACCACAAACAATAATCCAAAGAATATTCTGGCAACAATTTTTAATACTTTCATCACTATATCTATTTTAATACTATATATGGTCTAAGAAAAAAAATGGGAAATCACTTCAGATATTTATCAACTGTTTTAAGAAACTCAATTTTGCGAAATGGTTTTGCTAAATATTCATTAAAACCAATAGACAGGCATTTCAATTTATCTTCCTGCAATGCATAAGCAGTTACAGCAATTGCAGGTACTTTAGAGTTCAGTTTTCGAATTTCTTTAAAGGCATCTATTCCATTCAATTCCGGCATCTTCAGGTCCAGGATTAAAAGATCGAAATCTGGCTTTTTCCTGAACAGATCAATTGCTTCCCTTCCTGTTGAAGCCCTTGATATTTCTACTCCTGTAGACTTAAAAATCTCAAAAAACAATTTAAAATTTAGCTCTTCGTCCTCTGCAATGAGAATTTTCTTTCGTTTCCATTTATAAATTTTGGTCTTTTTCTGAAAGGTTTTTACTTCCATATCTTCCCAACCGGTATATAAAGCCAGGTCAAAGAAAAAACGTGATCCTTTAGTAAGTTTAGAGTGAACGGATAGTTTGCCCCCCATCATTTCTACAATCTGCTTGCAGATAGCAAGTCCCAGGCCAGTACCCCGGTATAATCTGTTTATATCGTCTTCCAGTTTAAAAAAGCGATGAAAAATTGCCTCCAGATTTTCTGAAGCAATTCCTATTCCAGTATCTTCAACAAAAAACCTGATTTTTTGTCCAGGCAACAGTGAATAGCCAAAAGAAATTTTCCCTGAATCAGTAAACTTTAAAGCGTTATTTATTAGGTTAGATAGTACCTGCTTCAACCGATTCGGATCTGCATACATGGTTTTTCTTACTGTTCCTTCAGGCTCTGCAAGAATTAGTTCAATATCATACTTTTTATTCTTTATACGCTCAGCTTCAAAGGTAACATGAAGGTCTGCAAGCAATTGCTCAAGCTGAAAATTCTTTGGAAACAACTTACCCTGACCGGCTTCAATTTGGGATATGTCCAGTATCTCATTAATAAGTGTCAACAATGAATCTCCACTTTCCAGAATAAGGTCAACATACTTCTTTTGAGTTTTAGCATCAGGATTTTCACTTAGTAACTGACTGAAACCAATTATACTGTTCATAGGTGTCCTGATCTCGTGGGACATATTTGCCAGGAAGGATGATTTTAGCTTATCTGAAGTTTCCGCCTTTTTTTTCTCTGAAAAGTAATATTGCCGTGTGTTATAGATAAAAAAAGATATGATAATAATAACCGGAATAAAAACAGAAAGGTGGTCCATTGTTCTGTTTGCCCCTTCAGGATAAGGGGTAACAACATCCGGAAAGTAGGCTTCCACAATATACAGGGATATAATAGTAAGCCCCAGTATGAAAATCATAATAAAATTGTAGGGCTTCTTGAAAAAAAGCATAATAAAAACAAGAAGTGCGAAATACACGTAGCCAATGGGACCATCCGAACCGGCATTTTCAATCCACAATGCGGATAATATTAAAAGAATAAAAATTACAGACAAATACAGGGTTAAATGATAATCTTTGTGAAAACGTGACCTGTAATAAAGAACCAGAAGTAAAGAACCTGCTGTTGCCGTCAAAAAAATCAAAGTAGTTCCAAGGTCTAAAACAACATTAAAAATCAGTGAGGAAAATCCGAGAAGGGAACCAAAAAACATGAAGCCATTCAGGAATCTATGCTCCATTGAAAATTCATTGGTCGAGCCAATTATTTTTATCCAGCTAAAGTTTAACATGCTTGTAATCCTGTTATAAGATTTTGCATGGGAATAAAATTACAAAAAAAAGCGAGCTTTTTCTTTTTACTCGCTCTGTCTTGATTAATACTGTTTTCAATTAAGTGAACCCGGAGGAATTCGAATCCCCAACCTCCTGATCCGTAGTCAGGTGCACTATCCAGTTATGCTACGGGTCCAATATTTGCTTCAATAACTCCCTCTTTCTTGCTTCCTCAATTGTTGGAAACCTTTCAGAATAAACTAATTCCCATGCCTTATAGGCTTTTGTTGACC
>JAYEGO010000114.1:0-4805 GCA_034659155.1 Bacteroidota bacterium
AATTTTGACTTACAAAGTTATAAGCTTCTAACAATAATAAAAGCGGGTTAAAATATTTAGCCCGAGAATTTTTTTCTATTATGCCGGGATCATCCTGATTTTGTTATTAAGTATTTATTCATTCTCTTTACCAGATTATAATATTTATTTCCAACAGCATGATCGTTATACTTTTAGGGAGCAATTTGGGAAACCGCCAGGAATACCTTGGCCAGGCATTCGATCTCATTGAGAAGCGAATTGGGAAGATTGTGCTGAGCTCATCTGTTTATGAAACAGAACCCTGGGGTTTTGTAGAGGCAGGGTTGTTTCTAAATAAGATAGTTTGCCTGAACTCATCGCCAGAGCCTGAAACTCTTTTAGAGAACCTGATGCAAATTGAAACAGATATGGGGAGAAAAAGAACAGAACATCAATACACTTCCAGACTTATTGATTTAGATATATTGTTTTACGAAGATCGTATAATAAAATCAAGGAATTTGGAAATCCCACATCCAAGACTACACTTGAGAAAGTTTACCCTGGTACCTCTCAATGAATTGTTTCAGAATTTTGTTCACCCTAAACTTGGAAAGACGATAAACGAATTGCTTAAGGCTTGCAACGATCATCTGACAGTTAGGATATATGAGGGAAAAGGGAATCAAAAAGCCAGTAGTGAGCAGTAAACTGAAAAGATCAAAGAACCCAGAAGCAAGATGGAATAATGTCCCATAGGGACAAAATATTTATAGAACAGTTAATAACAAAGCAATTATAAGTCCCATTAGGGACGAAATATTAATGAACTAATGATACACAATTTAGAACAGGGTCTCTCATAAGGGTTGCTAATAATAAGCAGCTTTGTTCCTTTTACAAAACACCTTCATCGGCAAAACTAAAATAGGCTTTTTCACCAATGATCAGGTGATCCAGTAATTGTATATCATGGAAACTGCAGGCTTCTTTAAGTTTAGTGGTAATTTTACTATCTGATTCACTTGGTTGAAGATTTCCGGAGGGATGATTGTGGCAAATAATCAATGAGGATGCAAGATTTTCAATGGCATGTTTTAAGATAATTCGAACATCAATTACAGTTCCGGCTACACCTCCCTGGCTAATTTTTTTCTGATCAATAATCTTGTTAGAACGGTTCAGGTATATAACCCAGAATTCTTCGTAAGACAGATCTTCAATAAAGGGTTGAAAGTATTTATAAGCATCACTGCTAGTGCCTATTTTTGGTTTGTTTATAACTTCAGAACTTTTTCTTCGCCTTCCCAGTTCTAATGCAGCGATTAAAGCTATGGCTCTGGCATCTCCAATCCCTTTTATGTTCTTGAAGTCTTTTACCGAAAGCTTACCAAGCTCATTCAGATTATTTTGTGCAAGATTTAGTATTTTCCTGGCAATATCTACGGCAGATTCATTTTGTTGCCCAGATCCAATGAGTATAGCAATCAGTTCGGCATCAGATAAGCTTTTCAAGCCTTTTGCAAGAAGTTTCTCACGAGGCCGGTCTTCAAGAGCCCAATCTTTGATCTTTAAGTTCTTGTATTCCATTATTTAATTACTTCTCTGGCTTAGAATAATAAGGAACAGATTTTTAAATTTAAGAATATTTTGCCGGAACCGGTAATGAAACCTCAATGATAATATTTCCATGAGTCTCGTAATGGGATATTCACGCAGTTTAGAAGTTTCAAAAAAATGGAGGCTGTGTGAGAAAGAGGGTGTCCAAAAAGCCTGGCTCTCGTCATCCTGAATTTAATTCAGGATCTGTAACTTGCACAGTTTCAAACTGAACAGATTCTGAAACAAGTTCAGAATGACGTACTTTTTAACTTTTTGGACACCCTCTTATAAGGGCAATAAAAAACCTTTCTTCACAGGAAGAAAGGCTTTTAGAATATGATGAAGATATTATAGTTGATTTACGTGCTTTTTAAGCTTCGATTTCAGGTTCCCGGCCTTGTTGCTATGGATAATATTTTTCTTTGATAGTTTATCAAGCATAGCTGAAACTTCAGGAAGAAGTTTTTCAGCTGCCTTTTTATCTTCTGTATCTCGCAATTGCTTAATAGCATTACGAGTAGTTTTTGCAAAGTACTTATTATGTACTCTTCTTTTTTCTGTTTGCCTGATTCTTTTTATCGATGATTGATGATTGGCCATTTTATTAGATCCTAGATTAAATCAAAACTTAATTATTGTAGTCCGTAGGGGAATCGAACCCCTGTTACCAGGATGAAAACCTGGCGTCCTAACCCCTAGACGAACGGACCATTCAAACCCATTTTCAGGATTGGATTGCAAAGGTAAAATATTTTTTAAAGTTCCAAACAAAAAAATTAAAAGATTTCATCTAAACCCGCTGATTATTCATTGATTAGTACAGAGAAAGAAGGTGTTTTAGAAGATGTAACGAGCAGAAACTCCGAATTGGAGATAATCAAACTCAGTATGACCAAACATATTAAAAAGGGGAGCCCAGTCGAAACTAAGATTTAGTGGGAAATCATCAAAGCTGTATTCAGTGCCAATAATCCCTGCAATTCCAAGAATTAATTTGTTTTCAGGTTCATAAACCCAGGGGCTTGATTGCCCATAAACACCAAATTCAACCCCACCTCCGAAATACCACTTCAGTCCGGGATAAAGATTTATTGACTTATGACGCTCATAAAGCCCTGCAAAGGTAAAGCCTTTCCATCTGCTTCCTACCATAAGCTCAATTGCGGCTTGTTCTGAAGCAAAATATTTAAAGCTTAATCCAAGAGGAAGGCCAGCTCTAATACCAAGAGCGGCTTTATAATTTTGAGCATGCAGCCCAAACCCACAGATGGATAACAGTAATAGAGAGAAGAAGAATTTTCTGAGCATAATACTTTCAATAAAAAGTTTATAAAAATAACAATAAACTGATAGCCATAACTGCCATTCCCAGGATAAGTCCATAAATTGAGAGATGATGTTCTCCATATTTCTGTGCAGCTGGTAAAAGCTCATCCAGGGAGATAAAAACCATTATACCGGCAACTACAGCAAAGAGGATTCCAAAAATAGTATCATTAAGGAAGGGCATAAGTATCAGATAACCAATTATTGCACCTATGGGTTCAGCCAGTCCTGATAAAAATGAGAGAGTAAAGGCTTTCTTTTTGTTCCTGGTGGCAAAATATATTGGCACAGAAACAGCAATTCCTTCTGGAATATTATGTATTGCTATGGCTACCGCTATGGCAATTCCAAGATTAGGATTTGTCAGGGCAGCAGTGAATGTTGCAAGGCCTTCCGGGAAATTATGAATGGCAATGGCAAGGGCAGTAAATAGTCCCATGCGCATTAGTTCTTGATCTTTACCCGGTTTTGCATACATCTCTTCAACATTTCTTAATTCATGTGGGTTTTCAATTGAAGGAATGAATTTATCTATCAGGCCAATCAATAAGATCCCTCCAAAAAAGGAGGCTACCGTAACCCACCATCCACCAGTATATCCTAAGGGTACTGATAGGGCATCATTGGCCTTGGGAAGTATTTCAACAAAAGAAACATAAATCATAACTCCTGCAGAAAAACCTAAGGCAATCGATAGAAACTTAGTGTTTGTGCTTTTTGCAAAAAAAGCAATGGCACTGCCGATACCGGTGGATAAACCAGCAAAAAGAGTAAGCCCGAACGCAAATAGCACATTGTTGAATTCCATGGTAAGTCCCTGTTATTTTTTCATGTATATTTGCTAAAATTAGCATTTTAAAGCATATGAGTAAAACAAAAGTTTTTTCAATTAATGTTTCAAATTTCAAACTGGATGGTGGGGCTATGTTTGGTGTAGTGCCAAAATCAATCTGGAAAAAGTATTACCCATCAGATGAAAATAATCTTTGCACATGGGCCTTGCGCTGCCTTTTAGTGGATACCGGAGACAGAGTTATTCTTGTAGATAATGGAGTTGGTGATAAACAGGGAGAAAAGTTTTTCAGTTTTTTGCATATGAGTGGGGGAGATGGCCTGATTGGAGGCTTAAAAAAACACGGTTATGTGCCAGAGGACATAACAGACATGATTCTTACTCATTTACATTTTGATCATTGTGGAGGAGGAGTTCGCCAAAAAACAGATCGAAACGGCTATGAACTGGTTTTTCCAAATGCAACACATTGGATTGGCCGGGAACAATGGGAATGGGCAATGAACCCAAATAACAGAGAAAAAGATTCCTTTTTAGATGAAAATATTTTGCCTATGATGGATAGTGGGAAAATAAAATTTGTAGATGAAAATATCGAACTTTTCCCGGGCGTAGAGTTAAGGCTTTTTTATGGCCATACTCAAGGTCAGATAATTCCTTTTATTTCATACAAAGGCAAAACAATAGTTTATATGGGCGATCTGATGCCATCTACTGTTCATATTCCAGCCCATTATAATATGGCCTATGATGTTCGTCCATTGGTTAGCATGATAGAAAAGGAGGAATTTTTAAAAGAGGCACTTGAAAAAGAATATCTCCTGTTTTTTGAGCATGATGTTTATAATGAATGCTGTACACTGAAAGAAACCCCCAAAGGAATCAGGCTTGATAAAACCTACTCATTAGAGGAATATTTTTCCTGGCATGGTTCAGGTTGACCAAAACTTCAGAAATGTAAATCAAACCACCCCGTTCCTCGAGTACTCGGGACACCCCTCCTTGAAAGAGAAAGGAAGGGAATATTGATATGTCTATTGTTTAATATATTCTTAAATTCTCCTCCTTTTTTCAAGCCTGCCTGCCGGACAGGCAGGGAGGAGTACCGCATTCTGATTGGGCT
>JAYEGO010000115.1:0-4764 GCA_034659155.1 Bacteroidota bacterium
AATCCCGATAGTTCGGGATTATTTCACAGGTGTTTCACAGGGCAGGGGCCTCGCAAAAAGCCCACTCGTGAAAATGGCTTCGCAAAACGGTACAAAGTAGATTGTGTTTTGAAAAAACACTGAATTTTTATTTATTTTTTGCTAATGGTTTACAATCAACTGCTTAACTTCTACTTGCTCCCCGGCTGTTATATGTACAAAGTAGATGCCATTGATAAAACTCTTTGTACTTATCTTTAGCAATGGTTGGGCAGTTTTTGCTGATTGATATACAATGGATTTCATAGTATTAAGTATATTAACCTCGTAACTATCACTTACAATTCCTTTTGTATCATATTCTTTTTTCTCTGCCTTAATTTCAACATAATCGTCAGCAGGGTTTGGATACATATTAAATTTCCACATTGGCATATACACTGCACCAACATAATTGTCAGACACACCACAAGTATTTGATGTGTTTACAATCCATTGCCCATAATCCCAGCCGGTTACTTTAAATACAATTCCAGGGCCAGTATTTCCTGATGTAATAGTTATGCTACCATTGGCTGACCACACGCCTGTTGAAGCCTCAGCACCAGGCGGGTGAAACAGCCTTACCAGGTAAGAACGGCCATATATAACTTCCATTGGAGGATCACCGTCAGGTGTTGTAACAGGTAATCCCGGGCGGCCAACCCACACATTCTTTTGCAAAACAGGATCATCGCATGTATTCCCGTTTTGTGTTATTGTAGCCTTTACTGCACTGGGAGCTCTGTAGTCATTACTAATTGCCTGAACTGTATAATTATCAGTACCCTGGCCACTAACTGGAACAAGTCCAAAATCACTAGACCAGGTAACAGTTGTTCCCGGTGGTCGATTATGAAGTGTAAAGGTTGCACCGGAAGTACAAACTAAAGAGGGACCCGTAATAGAGAAATCAAGGCCATAATAGCAATAATCATCCAGATGCAGCTTCCAAATTCCTCTGCCATATGTACTAATGAATAGATCACCAGAGACTTTATTTAATTCCAGGTCTGTTACTATTAATTCCGGCAAACTATTTCCTAATTCTTCCCAGATTGTTGAGTTGTTGTTCAGGTAATAAACACCCATATCGTTTCCAATAATTATCCTTTCATTTGCCTCATCGTATATCATGCTGTTTACCGGCATATTATCAAGGTTGTAGGTCTTGTTTATCCAGTTAGTCCCTCCGTCAACAGAAAACAATACTTTATACTCACTATTTAATCCTCCGAATGCTACCCAAACTTTATTTGGGTCGCCCGGAATTGTTTCAATGGCATTAATAGGGCCTATGGAATCTGCAAACTCGTATGCTATTTCCCAATTGGTGCCTCCATCTGTGGATCTTTTCAGGCTTGATAGAGTACTCGGAGGCCACCAATCGAATATTGAATAATAAATATAATCTGTATTAAACTCATTTACCTCAATATCAAATATTACTGTCCAGCCCGAATCAATTGCCACAAAGCTTCCTGGAGCACCGGCAGAGGCAGACCTTAACAAAGCAGATCTACCAGTATGATTAGGTTTTTCACCCACATAAACAACATTTGAATTCCCTGGTTCAAAAGTCAGGGCTCCATCATAAGTTGCAAAATGAATACCGGTAAAGGAATAGGATACCCAATTGTTAATAGTCCTTCGTAAATAGCTTGGACCAGTCCAGGTAGTTGTAGCAAATTGAATATTTTTATCATCTGGATTGATAGCAACGGTACTACCGTCACATATTATACGAAGATTCCAATTATCATCTGGGTCTCTTTTATAAATTCCACAATCATGAGCTCCCGCGAGTAATAAGTGCGGGTCTTGTTCGGATATTGCCATATCATAGAACTGGTTTATTGATAAATCTCCACTACAACTTACCCACCCATTATTCATCTCACTTGTATTTCGTACAACACCTCCATCTGTGGCCATATATTCAACAGTGTCATTTGCCCCATGAAGGAATAATACATCCCGAATATCTGCATGCATTGTATTTTGAGAATAATAATTCCCTTGATCATCCAATTTATATATATCGACTCCTCCAGCATAAATATCACCTGATGGAGAAATAGCTAATGCATTTACCCATCCCGCCACATCATCAATATATCTTACAGGTTCCCATGAATTTGCATTATCATTATATTTCTTCAGGTAACCTCCATACCCACTACCATCCCAATAAAGTGCATATATACAGCTGTCTGTTGGATGCCATGCAATTGATATAAGGCTATTGTTTGGATTACCTAAAGTATCATTAGGTATTGAATCCCATATAGCCCCTGCATTGGTTGATTTGAAGAATTGCCCTTGCTGTCCACTAATATAAATATTATTTGAGTTAACAGGATCAATTACCATACTGCCAAATCCTGCACTCTGAGGAATAGCCGGAACATTCGTATTCCACCAGGTAAGGCCTCCATTAGTACTCTTGTAAACTGTCTTTGATGACAACATATACATAGTATTCATATCACCCGGATCAAACATTATCTTTTCGAGATAAATGCCTTCTTCAGGGCTGAATCCTTTCATTAAATTCCAGGTGCTTCCACTATCTGTACTCTTATAAGCCCCAAAGCTGTAATTACCAGTTGTGCTCATCATGCCATTTACATAAATACCGCCAACTATATATATTACATTCGAACTGTCGGGGTGCACTAATATATCTTTTACTCCCATCCCAGCATAACCATCTGTTAAACACTCCCAATGTGGATTTGAGGAAAGGGGGTTTGTGGTTTTCCAAAGACCCCCGGTGTTTGCTCCTGCATAAATGATGTTTGAATTATTTGGATCAGATGCAAGAGATGAAACCCGGCCAATATTTTCTCTATTATACACATGAGTACCATAAATAAGGCTATCATATGGCCCAACTAATTCCCATGAAGGACCTGAACTTTTAACAGCCATTGATGATTCCGTTTTATCGAATATATTATGCCAGGCTTTGAAATAATCCATTTGATCGCCTCCTTGTCCAACTCTTGTGTCCCAGAAACTGCGCCAGCGATAATATCTTTTCAAAAATGGGTCTTTTTCATCTATCTTTATTGAACTTAAGCCTGTTTCAACCTGTTTGACCTTTTCATAATAGTTTAAACTTTCATCACCCAAAATTTCCTGGACTGTTTGTGAAAATAATGGGGAAACCATCATACTTAGCAGTATGGGATAGCAAAGTGCCTTTTTCATCAGGTTAAAGTATTAGTGAACAATAAATTTGCCAGTATATGATGCAAATAGGGGGTTACTTATTTTATAAATATATGCTCCCGGCTCAAAATCACTCTGAGATAGCTCAACAGATTCTTTTGAACGGCATCTAAACACTTCAATTCCATGTATATTAAATATTTGTATCAGGTATTCATAATTGTCATCAGGAAGCCTCAGAAGAGAAACATCTGATAGTGGATTAGGATAAATCATTGTTGGGTTTACATCATTAAACTCTTCTATCCCTACGCCACACCGGTTTTCAACTAAGATACTGATGTCATCAATGATCCATCCGGCTTTGTTATTATCAATACTGTCACTTACAAAATTAAACCTAATAATTATAGAATCCTGTTCCTCTGCCAGCTCATTATCTTCTATCATCAAAATAAAACTTGTGTAGGTCCAACTTCCCTGTTCCCCCGAAAATCCACGCATATCATTAATCAAAGTATCTGAGCTGCCATAGAAATTACTGCCGGGACTAAAGAATGCAATTTCATCATTAATAACATTTCTCCAGCTTTCCCCCAAGTCATATGAAATGTCGATATAGCCTCCATCCCTTAATGTATCAGTCTGAAATTTATACGAGAAGCCTATATGAATATAGCTAATACAATTCTGAGGATATTCGAAATGTTCAGGCTTGACAACCATAAACTGGAATGTAGAATGGTTGTTAATTGGGTATGAATTGATGGTATCGGTTATCATTGCATTAGGTAAGGAATATGCCTGGCCAAACTCAGCTTTATATGATGGTCCGATCTGCCATATATTATCAGGATTGCTCTTATCTATTATCCAGGGATTTAAAGTATCAACAGCTTCAGGATGACCTGTAAACGGATAAGGATAAAAATTCTCAAAATCTGTGAACAGACCAATTATTGGAATTGTAGGGCTCGCTATTACATTAACAGATAAAAGCAAAAAGACTGCAGCCAAAAGATATTTATTCATTTTGTTTTGGTTTATTTCATACCAGGAATATACCGGAATAATTATACAAGTTACAACAAAGTCAACAATTCAAAAAAAAATACCCCCCCAATTTTTTGTGTTTTATAACATGTTTGCGAGGAGTACATAATATTTTCATTGATAAACCCGGACTAGTATTTATTACCAAGTATAGATCTTTGGGGTTCTTTAACCTTATGTATGAGGTTTTTCCGCATAATCATCAGTCAGGCACTTCCAATGCGGTTCTACATCAAGAGGGTTTGTAGTTTTCCACAGGCCTCCCGTATTTGCACCTGCATATATGATGTTCTGATTATTCGGATCTGCTGCAAGACATGAAACACGTCCTATCCAATTATCCAGATCATTGATTTGATGGTCATAGGGTCCAACAAACTCCCAGGACAGCCCTGAACTTTTCCCGCCGGAAGTGGTTTTCTTTGTATCATGAATTTCATGCCATACCTTTATATACTTTTCCTGGTCACCATCCGGGCCAACCCTGGAATCCCAAAAATAACGCCAACGATAGTA